>JAJYTO010000010.1 GCA_021793015.1 Bacillota bacterium | reverse complement strand
CTGGGCGCCGATCTGTTTCGGGCGCGTACGCAGGACCGCGCAGGACTTCTTGCGCAGGGCTCCAACGTGCGGCGTCTCACTCAATATGGACTGTTGATCCAGGGTGCGCTTGTGATTGTCGTCGCGCTGCTGCGGCCTGATGAGTTGGCTTGGTGGCGCGTGTTCGGGCAGACGATTCGCAGCGCGGCCATATTTGCTCCGACCATCGCGTTCTTTCTGTGGCCGGCAGCGACGAAACGCGCGGTCCTGTGGTCGATGTCGCTCGGTGTGGCGAGCAGCCTGCTCTGGAATGCGGGAACCGGATTTTCTGCAACAGCGTTTCTCTGGGGCGTCAACCCCATGTGGGTGGGTCTCAGCGTCTCCATGATCGCCCTGGTTGTCGCAACTGTTCTGGAAATGGCAATAACAGGCCAACCCATGGAGTGGAAACACAACAAGCGGGCAACTATGCTGTTAGCGATCGCGGTGATCTTTTGGGCGACGCTCATCGTTTTATGGTCGTCCGCGCCAGGGCTTCGGGGAGCGCTGTTTTGCAGTGGGGTCGTCGTGGCGTTCATGGCGGTGACGATGGGCGTGCGGCGAACGGCGGCGGCTGTTCCCGCGGCGTCATCGGAATGCGCTTCATGATCGACCGTCTGCAGCAGTGACACTGCAAGAGGTTGTCCGAAAAGGGTCGAGAACTCCGCGCTGCAGGGGCTCGGCTTGCGCCGAACAGGCGTGCTCATGTACCCTACATGTACACTGCGCGCGCCTGCCCGGGCTTCACCAATCCCCTGCAAGCGTCTTACCTCGACCCTTTTCGGACACGCATTGAAAGCACATGCAAGCAGGGTACAGAGAACTTTGGAATAGGGAGCGCGCGAATAGAGAGCTATTTGCAGCAAACTAGTGTATATTCTTTTGTATATACACTAGTTTGCTATTTCATGTGCGCTGCTTCATCAGGCTGATCGGTGGAGGAAGGGAATGGTGGGGAATCGTGTTTCTGACTGACTCTGTCAGAAAACTCATTCGATTGGCGTTGGCGGAGGACATCGGACGCGGGGACTGTACGACGGACCTCATTGTCGCTGCCGACGCGCAGGCGAACGGGCAGATTTGGATCAAACAGGCGGCGCGCGTGGCGGGGACGCCACTTGTCGAGGCTGTATTTCATACGCTCGATCCAGCGCTGCAGGTGACGGTGCATGTGCCAGACGGCGACGATGCGGCGGAGCGGGTGATCGTCTGTGAAGTGGCGGGCAATGCCCGCGCGCTGCTGTATGGAGAGCGTACGGCGCTGAACTTTCTCGGTCGTCTGAGCGGTATCGCCACATTGACCAGAGAGGCGGTGGAGCGCGTACGGGGAACTGGCGTCAAGATTCTCGACACGCGCAAGACCACGCCAGGCTGGCGCAGTCTTGAAAAATACGCGGTGCGCATGGGAGGCGGGCACAATCACCGCTTCGGCCTGGATGACATGATTCTGCTCAAGGACAATCACATCGCTCTTGCGGGCGGAGTGAGCGAGGCGCTGGCGCTCGCCCATCGCTCCAACGCGCTCTCGCTAAAGACGGAGGTTGAAGTCGACACGCTTGAGCAATTGGAACTTGCGCTGGAGGCGGGTGCGGATGTGATTTTGCTTGACAACATGGACACCGGCAGATTGCGCCAGGCAGTTCAGCAGACGCGCGGCCGTGCGCGGCTGGAAGCGTCAGGCAACATGACGCTCGCGCGCATTCGGGAAGTGGCCGAGACGGGGGTGGACTATATTTCGATGGGGGCGCTCACTCATTCGGCAGTCAGCGTAGATGTCGGCATGGATATTGAGCTCACCGCTGACAGGAGAGGAATGCGGGAATGAAGGTCAGGGAGGCTGACTTCGTCGTTGTTGGCAGCGGTCTGGCAGGCAGCACTGTCGCCTATGCACTGTGCGAACTGGGCGATGTCGCGCTGCTGTCAAAGGAATCTGCGCAGGGGAGCAATTCTTTCGCGGCGCAGGGTGGTGTCGCCGCCGCCATGAGCAGGGAGGATTCTCCTCTACGCCATGCGGCTGACACTCTGCTGGCGGGCAGTGGACTGTGCAACCCGGATGCCGTGTCGCTGCTGGCTTCGCGAGCGCCGCAACTGATGCGGTGGCTGATGGACAGCGGCGTGTCGTTTGACCGCAATGAAGCTGGCGATCTGGCGCTCGGGCTGGAGGGCGCACATGGCGCCCATCGGATACTGCACGCCGGCGGCGACGCGACTGGCCGCCATATCCTGGAGACGGTTCGACGGCTGCTGGCGGGGCGTTCGAATCTCTTGCAGGTTGACAATGTTCAGGTGGGCAAGCTGCTGAAAGATCACGGCGGGCGGGTGGCGGGAGCGCTGGCGATCGAGAGCGGGTCGCCTGGCTCCAGGGTCGCCTGGTTGGCGCGCCGCGCGGTTATCCTGGCGACGGGGGGAAGCGGCCAGCTGTTTTCGCGAACAACCAATCCGCCGGGGGCGCTGGGAGACGGCGTCGCATTGGCCTATGAGGCGGGTGCGCAGGTGCGCAACCTGGAATTTGTCCAATTTCACCCGACGGCGCTCGCGGTTGCGGACAGTCCTCCATTTCTCGTATCGGAGGCGGTGCGGGGTGCTGGCGCCCGACTGATTGACGCGGCGGGGCGTCCTGTCATGACAAACGGCGCTGGCGATCTGGCGCCGCGCGATGTGGTTGCGCGCGCGATCTACCGACACCAGTCGCTGACGGGCGACGTGTATCTGGATACGACGCTGATTTCCGACTTTTCAGCGCGCTTTCCCACGATTCATGAATACTGCAGGGCGCGCGGCATTGATCCGCAAACGACGCCGCTGCCTGTGTCTCCAGCCGCCCATTTTATGATGGGCGGGATTGCCGCTTCGCTGTCGGGCCAGACAAATGTTCCCGGCCTGTATGCGCTCGGTGAGGCGGCCTGCACGGGTGTGCATGGCGCCAACCGCCTTGCCAGCAATTCTCTGCTGGAGTGTCTGGTGACGGCCTTTGAACTCGCCCGTGCGATGAAGGAGGATTCGTCGACGGAGCGACGCGGACAAAGGGAAGGGTCGGTGCGGTTCGCGGCGGGGCGTGAGTTGTCCTCCGCTTCTCCAGATGCGCTGCATCAAGTGCAGACTATCTTGTGGCGTTCAGCCGGAATTGAACGTTGCGCTGCTTCATTGCAGGAAGGACTTCGCACGCTCAGTGAGATGGAGCGGCATGATCCGCAGTCTTCCGTCGTTGTGACTGCGTCTTTGATCGTCAAGTCCGCACTGGCGCGCAGAGAGAGTCGCGGAGCGCACTATCGCACGGACTATCCTGTCGTCGATCCGCAGTTTGCAAACGATACGTTGCTGTGCAAGGAGCACGCTGTCTGCCTGGGGAGCATGTGATAAACCAAATTTCGGCAGGCGAGTGGCAGTAGAAATAGCGTTTGGCTGAAGCCTCAAACGCTATTTCTGGAATCAGGTCGCCTGCGCAGAGGACTTTATCGCATGTTCCCTGGCTGACCGCAAACGGAGAGGGAGAGGAGTGAGGGCGGTATGACCACAGTGGGCGTCACACCGCGGCTTGACGCGGACATCAGGGAGTGGAAAAAACGGCGGAACGCTATCATTCTCGCTCACAATTACGAGCGGCCCGAGGTTCAGGACGTCGCCGATGAGGTGGGGGATTCCCTGGCGCTGGCGCGTGCGGCGGCCGCCACGGATGCGGATGTGATCGTATTTTGTGGGGTGCATTTTATGGCTGAGACAGCGGCGATCGTCAATCCCACAAAGACTGTGCTGCTTCCCGATCTGGAAGCGGGCTGTTCGCTCGCGGATTCGATCAGCGCAGACGACCTGCGCGCCTGGAAGGCTGACTATCCGGGTGCTGCTGTCGTCGCTTACGTCAATACTTCCGCGGAGGTGAAGGCGGAGAGCGATTATTGCTGCACGTCATCCAATGCTGTACAGGTGGTGCGGTCGATTCCCGAGGAGCAGGAGATACTGTTTCTTCCGGATCTGTTCCTGGGATCGTATGTGCAGCGAGTGACACAGCGTGAAAACATGCATATCTGGATGGGGGAATGTCACGTACACGCGGGGATCGCCGCCAGCCAGGTGGAGACTGTGCTAATGGAACACCCGGAGGCAGAACTGCTGGTGCATCCCGAATGTGGATGCTCCACTGCGAGTCTGTATCAGTTGGCTGACGGCACGCTTCCAGTGGAACGGACCCATGTGCTGTCCACGAGCGGTATGCTGAGGCGCGCCGGCGACTCCATCGCAAAGGAGTTCATCGTAGCGACCGAGGTGGGCATATTGCACCAGATGCGCCGCAAAAGTCCCGATAAGCGATTTGTCGCGGCGAATCGGGAGGCGGTCTGCCCATTCATGAAGATGATCACACGCGAGAAAGTGCTCGACGCCCTGCAGCAGAACAGGCATGTCGTGACTGTGCCGAACGCCGTTGCAGAGCGGGCGCGCGTCGCCATCGACCGGATGATCGCCATCGGTTGATCGCCCATCGGGTGATCAACCGATGGCGAATTCTGGGCGGGTGATTTGCCAGAACAGACATCCACGCCGCTCGCGCACTACCACAATCAGCAGGATGAAAAAGACGCCGACAGTGTTCTTCGCGAATGCAATACCCGCTTGGGGAGGATTCGTATATTGCGCCCGTCGCGAGTTGTGCGACAGCGCTGTCTGAGCAGGGGCGCAATATACGAATCCGACCGGCAGGAACCACCGTATTTGCTGCACAGGGAGCGATTCAGAGCAGCCGTCGGAAGCATTCGCGCAGCCAGCGCAGTTTCGTCGCGACGATCACTTCGAGTTCAGGTTGGTTGAGGTGACCGTCGCGGAATTTGCTCACTTCCCAGCCCAACATCATCAGCGTATTGTCAAACAGACACGCCTGGTATCCGATTTCAAATGCGTCTTCATCGACTCTCCATCCGTTCTGGCGCAACTGATCCCAATAGGTCGTCCGCAGGGAGTGGCGCATATCGTCGTCCAACACATCCTGCAGCAGGATGGCGAGGTCGCGCGAAGGAACGGCGACCGCCGTATACTCCCAGTCGATGAGACAAAAGCGGCCGTGTTGAAACAGCAGATTCTCCAGATGCGGATCGCCGTGCGTGATGGTCGTGCGGCCATCCATAAAATCGGGATAGCGTGGATAGAACCATTCCATCATCGCGCTGATTTCGGATAGAGTGGATGCATCGACAACACTTCTCGGCTGGCGTGGCTCGGCCAGCCAGGTTAACGCTTGCAGAGCCTCCTGTGCATAGGCCAATGAAGACTGAAACGGATAGAGTCCGATGATCCCCGCCTGCAGCCAGGATTGACTGTGCTCGGCAAATCGCACATGGAGATCCGCCAGCCATGTGATTGCGGCAGTCAGAATTGCTTGCCGCCCTGCACGGTCTTTCATGAGCAGCACTGACTTTACCGGTATACCAGCATGATCCATGAGAATGCCCAACTCCCCAGGCGTGTCAATGAACGCCAGCGCAGTGGGAGCGTATCCGCCGAGCCTTGGAATCAGTTGTCTGTACACATAAAGTTCATCGGACCGTCCGGGCGCAAACTGCTTGTAGATCATGTTTCGCTCAGCGCCATACTGTGAGCGCATGCAAAGCGCGAACAGGGATGCTGAAAATCCTCCGGTCAACCGCTCACTGCTCAGCGCGGTCCATCCGTGATCGGCGAGCCATGTCTGCAGGCCCTGGGGCAACGCAGAGGTCATATGATCAGCCCCGCCTTCCTGTCTGCGGGAACATGCCCGCAACGGTTCCATCTGTACTTTACACGGTCCGCCATCACTCGGGCCACAGCAGCCAGAACATTCCCGCCGCTGTTTCGTCTGTACCCAAACATCTACTGACCGTCAATGACCCGCAATCTCGTCAGTTTCGGTTTCACCAGCTTTGTTCCGTGCCTCGACGAGAACGTGATGGTCAATTCAAGGTCGTCGCCGCTTCCCGCGAGGTCTGTGACCACACCCACCCCGAATTGGGGGTGGCGAACAGACAGCCCGACGCCCCAGCGGATCTGCACCTGCAGATCGGCGCCTGACCGCTCCGTCAGCGCGGGCGGAATTTCAGACAAAAAGCGCGATGGGTCATTGAGTTGACACTGCCCGAACAGTGAGCGCTCTGCGCAGTAAGTGAGATGCAACTTCTCTCTGGCCCTTGTGATGGCGACATAACACAGGTTGCGCTCCTCCTCGACGCCTTCGATCGTATCCAGCGAACGGGCGTGCGGCAGGAGCGTTTCTTCGACGCCGATCATGAACACGACGGGGAACTCCAGCCCTTTTGACGCGTGCATCGTCATCATGCGCACTGCGTTGTCGGTCTTGCCCGTTTCCTTGTCTGTATCAAAGAGGAGGGAGGTTTCGGCCAGAAAATCCGCCAGGGCGCCGCGGCGTCTGCGGTCAAATGAGCGCGTCACAGTCGACAGCTCGCGAATGTTTTCCAGCCGGTTCTGATCTTCCTCTTTATGGCTTGTCTCCAGCATGTCGCGATAGCCTGTGCGTGTGAGCGTCTGCTGCAGCAGATCCGTGACGGACATTCCCTCCTGCATATCGTGCAGACCCTGTATGAGCGTATGGAAGTTCTGGACCGTCTCTGCGGCGCCGCCGACCAGTCCAGCCTCCTGCGCGCGGCCCATGGCTTCGAGCAGCGTGAGTTCATTCTCATGGGCAAAATCAAGCAACCGTCTGATCGTTCCCTCGCCGATGCCGCGTTTTGGCACATTGCAGATGCGCAGCAGGGAAATCTCATCCTGCGGATTGGCGAGCGCCTTCAAATAAGCCATGACATCCTTGATTTCCCGGCGGTCGTAAAACGTCATGCCACCGATGATCCTGTACGGCATGGCTGCCTGCAGGAACGCTTCTTCAATGGCCCGCGACTGCGCGTTGGCTCGATACAGCACCGTACAGTCGCTGAACTGCCCGCCGTTTGCCACATGTTCCTGCACCTTTGCGATCACGTAGACGGCTTCGTCGCTTTGATCCAGCGCAGCGTAGATCGCGAGTTTTTCGCCCTCTCCCTTGGCAGACCACAGACGCTTGTCCTTGCGTTGGCTATTGTTTTGGATCACTGCGTTGGCGGCGTCGAGGATTGTGCCGGTGGAGCGATAGTTCTGTTCCAGCTTGATGACAACCGCTTCCGGGTAGTCGCGCTCAAAATTGACAATGTTGGAGATATCGGCCCCTCTCCAGCGATAAATGGCCTGATCGGAGTCCCCCACCACACACAGATTGCGGTGTCTATCGGACAGCAGTCTGACGAGCTTATACTGGGCGCGATTCGTATCCTGATATTCATCGACGTGAATGTAGCGAAATTTCTGTTGATAGAGTTTCAGCACATCAGGATGGGTGAGGAACAGATCGACCGTCCGAAAGATCAGATCGTCAAAGTCCATGGCGTTGCTGCTGACGAGCTTTGCCTGGTATTCTGTGTAAACCGTAGCCGCCACGGAGTCGATCAATGACTTTCGCCCCGCCCGTTTCCATTCGCGGGGCGTCAGAAGTTCATTTTTTGCAGCGGAGATTTTCCATTGAACCACGGCGGGATCGAATTTTTTTAGGTCGTAGTTCAAATCGAGCATTGACTGTTTGACGGTGGACACCTGATCGTCCGCATCAAGAATGGAAAAATTGTTCTGATAGCCGATTCGTTCTGCTTCTCGGCGGAGAATTTTCACGCACATGGAGTGGAATGTGCATATCCACATGTCACTGGCCGCTTCCCCGACAAGCTGCTCGACGCGCTCGTTCATTTCGCGGGCGGCTCTGTTTGTGAATGTGATCGCCAGGATATTCCACGGATCGACATCGTCGCCGCGGTTCATCAAATGGGCGATGCGCCGGGTCATGACGCTCGTTTTCCCGGAACCCGCGCCCGCCACAATGAGCAATGGTCCCTCCGTCGTTTCAACCGCGCTGCGCTGTTCGTCGTTGAGTCCGCTTATGATCGCTT
Source organism: Bacillota bacterium (assembly GCA_021793015.1). Taxonomy (GTDB): domain Bacteria; phylum Bacillota; class Bacilli; order Alicyclobacillales; family SLC66; genus JAKADD01. The sequence goes on along the minus strand of JAJYTO010000010.1, from coordinate 27,260 downwards.
TCCTGTCTGTCAATGTTGTCGTTTGAACCGTAGCCATAACAACCTCCATGCTGTTTTCCGCGTGCGGGCAGTCTCTGTTAGGACGGCCTCCAGTAGGTTAGCATGAGGAGGGGGAGTCTGCAATCACATGGGAAGCGCCGGGTGGACGGCATCCCTGCTCCCGCGGACACGGCATGATGGGTCAGCGCTTGATTGCGGCGGGAATCGCACAGTGCAAGGAAGGATCCCGCAAGGTCTCTGGAGATCTTTCCGAAGATTTTTCCGGAGGTGTTGACAAACAGATGTGCTGTCGATATGATCGGATGAAAAATCCATTCAATTTGCCTGTTTTTGTACGACATGATTGAATGACAAGTTGGCAATTCATATAGAACAGAGGATGGGTACACTTGGATAAAGTATCGATGCCGTCGAATTTCATTAAGAGTATAATCAGCGGAGATGTCCGTTCTGGTCAGACGCCGCAAGTTGTCACGAGATTTCCTCCAGAACCCAACGGTTACCTGCATATTGGACACGCAAAGTCTCTATGTCTCAATTTTGAACTCGCAGCCGAGTTTGGCGGGAGAACGAATCTGCGCTTTGACGACACCAATCCGCTCAAAGAGGATGAGGAATATGTCAGGGCGATCGAGGAAGACGTGCGCTGGCTCGGTTTTGAGTGGGCCAGTCTGTGCTTTGCTTCTGATTATTTTGAGGAGATGTATGAACGTGCGCGGCTGCTGATACAAAAGGGCAAGGCGTACGTGTGCGATTTATCTGCCGAGCGCATTCGCGAAACTCGCGGAACGCTGACCGTACCAGGTCAGGAGAGTCCGTTTCGAAACCGCGGCGTGGAGGAGAACCTGGAGCTCTTCACGCATATGAAGAGAGGCGAATATGCCGACGGCGCGAAAGTGCTGCGCGCGAAAATCGACATGGCTTCGCCGAATCTCAATATGCGGGATCCCGTGTTGTATCGCATTGCCCACGCCGTGCACCATCGCACTGGAGACGCGTGGTGCGTGTATCCGATGTATGATTACGCGCATCCGCTTGGAGACGCGATTGAAGGCGTGACCCATTCCCTTTGCACCATCGAATTCGAGGACCACCGACCGCTCTACGACTGGGTTGTGCGCGAATGCGAGATGCCAAATCGGCCGCGGCAGTATGAATTTGCGCCGCTCAACCTGCCGAATACCGTGACGAGCAAGCGCAAGCTGAAACAATTGGTGAGTGAACGGGTGGTGGACGGATGGGACGACCCGCGCCTGCCGACGCTGTCGGGACTTCGGCGCAGGGGTTATACGCCAGAAGCGATTCGCAACTTCGAACGGGCAATCGGTGTGTCCAAGAGCAACAGCATCGTTGATGAACGGATGCTGGAACATTTTGTGCGTGAAGATCTCAAGCTCAAGGCTCCTCGGACCATGGCCGTGCTGCGACCGTTGCGCGTGGTCGTCATCAATTATCCGGAAGGACAGATGGAGTGGCTGGAGGCGGAAAACAACTCCGAAAACCCGGACCTCGGAACGCGAACCGTGAAATTTTCCAGAGTGATTTACATTGAACAGGATGATTTTATGGATAATCCGCCGCCCAAATACTTCCGGCTGTACCCTGGCAATGAAGTGCGGCTCAAGCACGCCTACTTCATCCGTTGTGAGGAGGTCGTCAGGGATGCGGACGGGCGTGTTGCGGAACTGCTCTGTACGTATGATCCGGAGACAAAGAGCGGATCAGGTTTCAGCGGACGCAAGGTCAAGGGCACCATCCATTGGGTGAGCGCCGACGACGCCGCGCCGGCTGAGTTTCGCCTGTACGAGCCGTTGGTAAGAGACGGCGCAACCGATGAATCCGATTCCATGCTGACACGGATCAATCCGAATTCGCTGGAAATCGTGCAGGGCTTTGTGGAATCATCGATGAAAAGCGCCAAACCGTACGACAAGTTTCAGTTTTTTCGACACGGCTACTTCAGCGCCGATCCCAAGTTGACCACACCGGATCGCCTCGTATTCAATCGCGTCGTTTCGCTGAAGAGTTCGTTTGGAGTATGAGTGAAGAACCGGCAGAGCGGTTCCAGAAGGCGACTGCCGGCCCGTCCAGTGTCTGTTTCCGATGCTGGGCGGCTCAGGCGGACTTCCTGCAGTCCATGGACTGTGTCGAGTTGCTTCCCATGCATCGATGGCGCTCAGTTGCGCCTGCCCATGCTATACGGGAGTCGCCTTCAGCATCTGCATGGGGAAACCGACTATCCGCTCCTCCTTTGGATACCGACGGCAGACATCCACACCCCGGTCGGCCACCTGCGCCAACACATCCTCTCGGGCCTTCCAGGGTATCCTGGCCAATTCCTCCTGACCCCATCCGACTGCCAGGAACAACTGATTGAGCATCTCTGGATCCCAGTATAATGTCCGGCTGGTCACCGAACGGAATTGCATGTGTCCGAAATCGGCCTGTTTCCAGGCTTGGGCCATCTCCGCAGCGGTGATCAGGAAATCGTCCGGCCTTTCCCGCCGGTCTTGCGCCGCCAACTTCAGCAGCGGCGCGAACCACTCCTGAATAAAGGGGGCGCTGAGGGACATAGGGAGCGGATAAAAGGTCGCCGCGATTCCGCCCGGCTTCACCACCCGCCGCATCTCCGCCAGCGCTCGCGGCAGGTCCGTAAAATGCAAAAAGGAGACGCCGACAACCGCGTCGAAGGCGCCGTCCGGAAACGGCAGCCGCTCTGCCGGAGACCGGACAAACTCGACCCAATCTGCCGCCCTCTTCTGGCCCTTGGCCATCGCTTTTGCGAGCATCTCATTGGCCGGATCTGTCGCGACCAGCCGTCCGGATGGGCCCACGCGATCCGCCAACCCGCTCTCAAACGTGAACAGGCCGTCGCCGCATCCCAACTCCAGCACCTTCATTCCCGGTTCGACGCCCGTCCACACACAGAACTCCCGCCTCTGCGGAATCCAGTCCGGCAAGATCGCTGTGGCCAACTCCTCAAAGTTCGGCAACAGGCTGAAGCGCGAGAGGTGGAGCTGCCGCACCCGGTGGGCCAGATAGCCCGTTTCCGTCAGAAACTGTTCCGTCTCCCGAAAGGTCTTCATGCCTTTGGCGGAGAGCGTGACCATGCTCTGTCCGTCCACCTCCCGGACAAGATAATTTCCCACCAGTATTCCGAACGCCAATTCGTCGCTCAGTGAATAATCCACCCACGGTCGGTGCCAATGCCCGAGAGCGAAGATCCGCTCGGGCATTTGCCCGTAATACGCCACAGCCTGGTGGTTCTCGTACTGCGTGGACAGTCCGTACAGTTGAACGAGAGTCCCGAGATCGTAGTCGCGGCAAAACTGCTGGACCGTCGCGATCGCGCGCGCCGCCAGTTCGACGGTTGCGTCCGTTTGGCCCATCTCCCCATGCGCCAGCCAGACGGCTGTCGAAGCGCAGATTTCATAGAACGCGGTTCTCGGCAAGCGTGGCATCGCGGGCAAGTCCTGAAACACCCTGCTCTGCAATTCCTCCGTCCAAGCCGTCTCCGTATATTCCTGCGCCGCTTTGTCGATGAGAAAGAAGACCTCTTCATCGAACCGCCGATTTTCATTGACGCCCGCCAGCCAGGGGCTTATCACCAGTCCGCGCTGGAGAAAATCGTGCATGACCGGTTGCAATTCCGCCAGTATGGCCATCCTGGAATTTCCCTCCCACTGAGTCATATTATCAAAGTGCGACATGTTCTAAAGTGGTTAATTCTCCATCAAATCCAGCTATCCTCTTTCGCCGCCGTTCAAACTGCTGGTTGGCGATGTCCAACACTGCCGCATTGGTGGCGGGAATTCTGGTCGCCAGTTCTCAATGCGGGGACTGGCAATTCTTTTGCATGGTTTTTTCGGGTGTGTTGTAACCTGACAGGGTGCAGTATCGTCTATAGTGTAAATGCGAAGGGAGAGGAGATACACAATGCACAAAGACAAGAGGAACTGCGCCAAAGACAAGAGGAGCGGCGATGAAAACGAGAGACGCGGCGCCAAGTACCAGGAACGAGGCGACAGAAGAAAAATGAGCGGGACTTTGCCCGCAGCAGCGGCGCTTATGGCCGGTCTCGCAGCGTCTGGCGCGCTTTCGTCAGGCGCCGTCCAGGCGGCCACGCAGTCGCTGACGGAGACGCAGGCCCTCGCGGTGGTGCAGAAGGATTTTTCGATTCCAGCGTACTATACGCTGACGCAGCAGAATTACAACAGTAGCCAGGGGCCCGGAAATCCCGCGTCCTACAGCTTCACATACACATACAAAAGTCCAGCCAACCAGTACCAGAACGTGAGTGTTTCCATCGACGCACAGTCGGGCGCCGTACTCAATTACAGCAGCTGGCAGGGCCAGACACCCTTCACGTACCCGGTGTCGGTATCTGAAACACAGGCGCAGAAGATCGCCGTCCAGTGGGCGAAAAAGCTCTATCCCACACAGTATCCGAGTACACAGATGCACATGGTGGCCAATCAACAGGGGCCGCTGACGCAAGCGCTGACCTACCAGTTCAATTTCGAACGGTACGTAAACGGCATCGCGGCGCCGTTCGATGGATTCTCCATGACCATTGATGAAAATGGGTATCTGACGTCCGTTCAAGACACGTGGTCAAACGGGTTAAGTTTTCCGGCTCCCGGTCAGGCGATCAGTCTGACGCAGGCCAACGCGGATTATCAGAAGAACCTCGGTCTGCGCCTGGCCTATACGACCGAGTGGCAGACCGTGACTTCGAATGTGTACTTGAGTTACACGCAATCCACCGGTGGAATTTACCCGCAGTGGTGGAACAACCAGTATGGCGCTTCAGCGCAAAACACAATCGGTTTGCCGGTCCTTGACGCGCTGACCGGACAGCCGGTGGACGCCACCGGCGCGGTTCATCCGCTGCCCGCTTTTCAGCGGCCGGCGGCGCTCGTTCCAGGTGGTCCGACGCAAGCCGCGGGATCGGTCAAAGTCAATTGGACGCGCGCACAGTCTCTGCGCTATGCGGAATCGGCCCTCGGCATCACCTCCGCCGATCGACTGACGGGATCCAGCGAATCGCAGAATATGCCAAACGGCGATGTGCAGTGGTCATTCAACTGGAAGGGTCCGAACGGCGAGCAACTGAATGCGAGCGTTGACGCGACACTCGGTGTGTTGCAAAACTATGGGGAGTATACGCTGAACTCCGGAAAATTCGTCCAACCAAATGGTGGAGAATCCACAAAAATCAGCCAAAGTCAGGCAACGGCGGCGGCGGACGCGTTTGTGAAAGCACTTTTTCCACACGATACGGGCGGCCTGGCGGTTGTGGCCGATCCATATCGGCCTTATGGAGGACAGGTTCAAACGTCCTTTGAAATCCGGCAATTGATCCACGGCCTTCCTTTGCAAGGCGCTACCGGGAACGTGACGGTCGACAGCCAGACCGGCAAGGTGCAGAACTTCTACTGGCAGTCGACTCCGCTTTCGGCGGCCATACCGTCGCCTTCGGCCGCGATACCCATGGCGCAGGCGGAAGCCGTGTGGATGAAGGCGCAGCCGCTCACGCTTCAGTATGGGTTGACACAGCCGCAAATTGGCCAGAAACTGCAACTGATCTCGCATACGGCGAAAGAGTCGACGGCGCCGGCGCACGTCCTTCTTCTGTACACGCCGAACGGCTTGCCGTATGGGGCGACGCTGAACGCGGCGACGGGCGCATTTATCGGCAACCAGCAGGGCCAACAGGCGTATTCGGGAGCGATTCACGGACTCGGAGGCGTACAGGAGGCGCCGGAAATCACCTTGCTCGTTCGCCATGGCCTCTTGCAGGTCAGTCCGACCGGGGCGATCAATCCGACACAGCAGATGACGCGGGCGGCGTTTGTGACCCTGGTGGTCAACGCGCTGGGCATGAATAACGGGGGACCGCTCCCGCTGGCGGCGAAACAAGCGATGCAGGGCATTGCGACCGGATCTCCGGCTTACAGCGCGATTCGCTCGGCCTTTGCGAACGGATGGCTAAGCGCTGGCCATCTCTTTCATCCCAACCAGCCCATCACGCGGACGGAAGCGGCGCAGATCATGGTGCGGGCGCTCGGATACCGTGCTTTGCTCAGCCATTCACAGATATTTTCTCTGCCTGCAAAAGATGCGGCCTCGATTCCGCAAGACCAACTGGTTGGCGACGCCGTCGCCTATGCGTTGAATCTGCTGCCGCTTCAGAACAATAACTTCAATGGGAGCGGAACGGTGAGCCTGGCGCGTGCGGCGGCCGCCGTGGTACAGGTTGCGAGCGACTACAGCAGCGGCAGACCGCTCTTTTACCAAGGCGGCGGGATGGGCGCGGCGGGAGCTCCCTAGGGGAGCAGTGATAAACCCAATTTGGGCATGCGCGGACTTTATCACCGCTCCTCTAGGGGACGAGTGCAATTTGATCGGCCCATCGACGGACGCGCCAGCGAGGGATCTTGACGCGCAAGTGAGGGTTTGCTTCGCAAAACTCGGGCATGGAAGTCTATCCGGAACATAGGACGGTCCCTGCCGGTCGGAGACATATATTGCGCCCCTGCGGAGTCCAGCGCTTCGCACAACTCGCCACGGGCGCAATATATGTCTCCGACCCGAGCAGGACTTGCATTCGTGAAGAACACTGACGGCGGCGCGCAGGCGCCATGACGGTCTGTCCCGAAACCAACATGGTCTGACGACCACCGCCAGCCGTACAAAAATAAGAGGGTCCCTGCCGATCGCGGAGGATCGCCCTCCGTCTTCGATTGAAGGGGGGGGGGTAACGCGAGAGAATGCAGAAAACTATCGACGGAGGCTCATGATGAAGAAATTCTTGATTGCTGCATTCGTTGTCCTCTTAGTCTTGATTTCCACCAGTGTGATTTATACGTACCCAAGACAACTCGCTCTCTCGATTGAGGGTGTGGAGTATCAGTTGGGGGCAGGACAGCATCATGCAAACCCAGTGAGAATACAAATAGATGGCCAATTGCGCAGGGGATTGACGGGGAGGAGAACATTCAGAGGAATCATCAGTATAGAAGGAACAAGTGTTCCCAATTCGGATAACAGAAGACAATTAAAAATCGAATTCGGAACGAACGGTCAGGGGTTAATACAGTACGCATATTTCAAGAATGGAACCCCCATCATCTATACTTATGGCAGCATATTTGCAAACAACAATTTTAGCAATATTACAATTCAGGAATTTCGAATAAATAAGAATGATGAGGGGTGGAATGCAGCTAACGGTCTTATGATCTCTGGACCTGCAAACAATAGAAGTCAAGCTCTAAATATTTCGAATGAGTTAATGAAAAGCTGGTTGCAAGGATATACCCTAAGGTAAATTTTCCGCAAATCTGGTCTTGAACAGAGTGAGTCGCCGCGACGGCAGGAAGACGCAGGTTTCTTCCTGCCTGGTACACCACAGACGCGCGTCGCTTCCCGTCATCGGGTCCGTCAATCTCCTTCACCGCAGAGCAGCGATCAGCGGTCTGACGGATCGGTCTGCCGTTTTGTTCTCAGTGCGAAACTTGCACACAGTACGAATACCAGTTCAATCACGATGGCAATCGTACCGAGTGCTTTCAGATTGGTGAATGTGGGGATCACAGTTGCCGTGAGCACATGCGGGTGTGGATGATTTGCGACGCCGGACCCGGCGTGGATGCCAAGGAGGAACGCTGCAAAGCTCGGAATCATATCCATGGCAAGCTTGATCACGGCGGCTCCGGCGGCCATGACGATGCCGAGAACCCACCCCCACCACCGGGCCCGATTCAGGACGCCGATCAGGGCGATGAGCGATCCGAGCGCGTTGATCAGGAACAGGACGCCAAGCATGCGATTGACGCCGATCAAGGTCAGAAAGAGGGCCAAGTGAATATAAAATACGGCAAACAGCAGTACCGCTCCCAATCCGAGAACAAATCCCGTCGATTTTACTTTGGACGATGTTTCCACACTGCCTGTCGTGACCTGTCGTTCCATTGCGCCACACCTCCGGAAAATTTCGTGCCAAAATCTGCGTGGAGAGGTGATCTCACGCAGTACACCACCTCTTCATGACTTGCTGCTCCTTGACGCATTTTCCTGACTTTCTCGACGATGAAACGTGTTCCACTCTCACCATAACGGGAAAGTCGCAAACCTGTGATGTTTATGTGAATATTCTGATTCCTATTCTTAAACCTCTTTGCTGTAGGGTCAATCTCCAGACTTCACCTGTGTTCAACCCTATCGCCAGTTTCACCGTTTGTCAATCACGTCGAACAGGACGCGGTGGTGACGCATGAGTTCGTGTTGGAGAGACCGCATGAACCGTCATCTCTGCGGAGCGTCGAGACCATGTGAAGCTTGTGAAAGGCGAGTTCCCCCGTGTGCAGTACGGCGTGTGATCGGGCGGTCGGGTTGCCGACGGAACTGTCGGCCAACCCGTGACGCATCGATATGGAGCGGCGCATGGCGGAACAGCCGGATGTATCACTCAGCGGTCGCGCAGTCGCCTCGCGAGTCGGCGTCGGCGCACCGCCGTTAACGGTTCGAATTCCGGTTGCACTTTAACGGCACAAGAAATACACTGTAAATATATAGGTAAGAGGGATTGCATTGCTGTCTTATAGACTTGTCAATCGGGCAGTACGTGTCATGATTTGAAGATTCTCCGGGGAGGAAAGCCAAATTGAGCAAACCAATGGGGGACAAACACTATACCTACGCTGATTATGTGACATGGACAGGCGACGAGCGGTGGGAACTGATTGACGGGGCAGCCTATATGATGACGAGTCCGCATGGGAACCATCAGCGCATTGTGACTCGGTTGGCCGGACGATTGGATGGGTCGATGCAAGAAGGATGTGAAACATTTGCATCTCCAATGGACCTTACGTTTCTTGCTTCAGAAGAAACGGATCGCGTTGTTCAGCCAGACGTATTTGTCATGTGCGGCGAGTATGAGGTTGGATCAAGAGTCGTTGGTGTTCCGGTACTTGTAATTGAGGTTTTAAGCCCATCGACAATGAAACATGACAAAATGCGCAAATTCAATCTGTATCAAAAGGCTGGGGTCAAGGAGTATTGGATCGTTGACATTGAAAATCGGGGTATCGATGTATTTGTACTGGAGGGCAGTTATTTTAAATACAGAGGTTTTTACGGTGTCGAGGACATCCTGGAGAGTGCGAGTTTGCCCGAGATTCAGGTTGCCATGGCGGAAATATTTCAACGCATTGAAGAATGAAAGGTCGTTCATGGCCCCCAAATAGCCCAACAGGCGAGGCGGAGCGGCGCTGGTCACAGCGCCGACCCCGTGATACACTGAACGCAGGGAACACTTGCCAAGGTTGTTCGGATGGGCGGATGTTCTGTTTGGAACACGACTCTTAGGGGATTTTTGCGTGGATGATTATACCGTAAAGTCTGTGGACAAGGCCTGTTTTCTGCTCGATGTCGTCAGTGAGCATCCACAGGGGATCACCATTACCGAACTGGCTGCTGAAGTGGACATGTACAAGAGCACCGTTCATCGGCTGCTGACCACGCTTATGCGCCGCGGTTACATTGAACAGGACGCGCAGACAGGACAGTACAAACTCGGTTATCGCGTGCTTGATCTCGGCATGCGGCTGCTGTCGTCGATTGATTTGCGCAAAGAGGCGGCGCCTGCGCTCAGAGAGCTTGCCAAACTGTCCAATGAGATCGTACACCTTGCGCTCATGGACCGCGGAGAGATCGTGTACATCGACAAGATGGAGAGCGACAACACCACGCGGATGCACTCCCGCATCGGCAAACGTGTGCCTGTGCACGCCACCAGTCTGGGCAAGGTGATTTTGGCGCACCTGCCGGAGGGAGAGGCGGCGGACATCGTTGCGCGCTATGGGATGCCGTCTTTGACAGAGCACACCATTTGCGATCCGCATGTGTTCGAACGCGTTCTGTTAGAGACGCGGCAGCTTGGCTACGCGTTTGATCAGGAGGAAAATGAACTCGGCGTCTGTTGTGTGGCGGCCCCGATCTTCGATCACGCGTGTCAGATCGTGGCGGCCTGCAGCGTGTCCGGCCCGAGCAGCCGCATGACGCCGACGCGGCTGCGCGAACTGGTTCCGATCGTGAAGGATTGCGCGCGAACGATCTCTTTGCGTCTCGGCCATCGGAAGGAACCGTTGGCCGAGACGCGCGGTTAGCGAAGCGAATGAAGCCGATGGAACTTTCGAAGCGGATGATGCAGACAGGTCTTTACGGCGATGGCCGGGCACTCAGATCAACGCCTCGTATCCTGGCAAAGTCAGAAACTCGATGAACTCATCATTGGTTGTCAGTTCCCAGAAGAGCTTCTGCGCCGCCTCCAACTTCGCATGCGCCGATTCTGCACCCGCGTCGCCGCGGATCCTGTCGAGTTCCTCTTTCATCAACTGGCTCACCAGATCGACGGTCACCTTGCGGCCATCATCCAGCACTCCCTTTTGATGCCGGATCCACTGCCACACTTGCGCCCGTGAGATCTCCGCCGTTGCGGCGTCCTCCATCAAGTTGAAGATGGGCACGGCGCCTGACCCGCGCAGCCACGCCTCCAGATATTGGATTCCCACGTTGATGTTCGTTCTGACACCCGCTTCCGTGATCGCGCCGTCAGGAACGGCCAATAGATCTGCGGCGGTGACGTGAACGTCCTCGCGCTTCCTGTCCACCTGATTCGGGGTGGGCATCAGTTCGTCAAATACGGCCATCGCCACGGGAACCAGGCCCGGATGTGCCACCCACGTGCCGTCGTGCCCATCGCGCGCCTCCCGTTCCTTGTCTGCGCGGACCTTGGCCAGCGCGTCCTCATTGGCGGCAGGATCGTTCTTGATCGGAATCTGCGCCGCCATCCCGCCGATCGCAAACGCGTTTCTGCGGTGGCATGTCTTGATCGCCAGGAGCGAATAAGCACGCATGAAAGGGACTGCCATCGTGACCTGCGCCCGATCGGGAAGAATGACGTCAGGCTGATTGCGCAGTTTTTTGATGTAGCTGAAAATATAGTCCCAACGTCCGCAATTGATGCCCGCGATGTGATCGCGCAGTTCGTACAGAATCTCGTCCATCTCAAATGTCGCCAAAATGGTTTCCACGAGAACGGTGGCTTTGACGGCGCCGTGACGAATCCCCAACATCTTTTCGGCGTCGCGAAAGATGTCGTTCCATAGGCGCGCTTCCAGATGGCTTTCCATTTTGGGCAGATAAAAATAGGGTCCGGATCCACGCGCCAACAGTTCGGCGGCGTTGTGAAAGACATACAGGCCGAAGTCGAGAATCCCGCCAGGCACTGGTTCTCCGTCCACCATGACGTGCCTGTCGTTCAGGTGCCAGCCCCGCGGTCGAACAATCAGCGTGGCGATTTCGTCGTTCAGCGCGTACCGTTTGCCGTCAGGGTTGGTGAAGGCGATTTGCCGCCGAATGGCGTCGTATAGATTGATCTGTCCGCGAATCGTGTTATTCCAGGTGGGGGAGTTGGCGTCTTCGAAATCTGCCATGAATGCCTTGGCGCCTGAATTGAGGGCGTTGATCACCATCTTGCGATCGCTTGCGGGGCCCGTGATCTCCACTCGACGGTCCTGAAGATCGGCGGGGATGGGGGCGACAGTCCAGTCCATTTCTCGAATGTGCCTTGTTTCGGGAAGAAAATCGGGGAGTTGGCCGGCGTCGATGTTTTGTTGGCGCTCGGTCCGTCGCCGCAGCAGTTCGGTGCGGCGCGCTGCATATGTGCGTACCAAGGCGGCGATAAACGTCAAAGCGTCCGGCGTCAGAACGGCGGCAAACGCTGGCTCGTACGTTCCGGTGATCGCGATGCCCGGTGGGCACTGATACTCATTCATCTCACAAACCTGGTTCGAAAAGCCTACTATAATCTCCAGTAGGCTTTCCCGACTCTTTCGAGTCCGCGGTCTTGCAGGATTCATCCGCTTGGAGGCTGCTCTCGCACCACCGAAGATGTGCCGGACCAGAGAACAGAAAAGTTGCCTTTTCCTATGTCTGATTCGTGTTTCCATCTTCCCGGGTGTTACCCGGTCCCGATCAGATTTCCCGCCGCGCCTTTCTCCGCGTGTACACGGCAGGAGCCTTTCGTTACCCTTGAAGCAGTCCCTTGCGTTGATCCAACCACGAAACCAGGCTACCTCCTTTCCCCTGCAAGGTTTTTTCAATCAGCTTCTTTGCTTGATTCCAAATACCCCAATCCCTTTTTCGGTACGCCGCCTCATTGAACGTTTGCTTGGCAACCAGCCAATCCTTGATTGGTTTTGGGACGTTTTCCCGCCGAATCTTTAACCCGCCGCGCCTTGCAATCACCAACGCCGCCGACTCGTGCACGCTGATGCCGTATTGTGGCTGGTATTTCAACCGGCCAATCACCGACGTGTACGCGGGATGCACTTTCCGAACCTCCACGCCTTCCCGCTTAGCTTCGCGTTCCACCGCGACCAATACCTTGCGATACACAAACTGATGAGTGATCCGGCGAAACTTCGTGCTCACTTCCTGATCCTTTACGAATCTCAGATCTTCCATGACCAGTCCGGCGCCGCGTTTCTTCGCGTACCCGACGACTTGCCGAGCCAGATTCCCGGTCAACCAATCGCGGCGCTGACTTCGCGCATCGTACAGTTGTCCTTCTCGATAGCACTGAAATGCTTGCGGGTTTCCATCGGCTCGAACATGGCACAGAGCTAAGAGTGTCGGGTTCGTATCCATCCCGACCCATCCGTTGACCGGATACGTCACCAGCTTGGCGGGCATTTCCTCGACCGTGACGTGAACGTGGTAAACACCGCGCTTGCGCAGGATTTCCACCTGGTACGGATCACCCCGTTCGATCGCCTGGTGCAATAGCGCCACGTAATCCCGCCCGTTAATGGCCCCCGTCGTCTTCGACACTTTCCGCGGCACATACAGGGGAACCGTCAGTTTGTCGTATCGAATGCTTTTGCCGTGTACTTCACCATGATCCAGCGAAATCTCCAGCCGCCACGCGCCGTCTTGTTCGTGAATCCGAAGGAGTGGGTTTCCTTTCTTTGTACGATCTCCTCTTGCAGCCAAGCGGCCGTTTCTGGCGTCATCCCACTCTTGTCGCCACGCTGCCTGATTGACACCCTCTTTGAACTGCGAAAGATACAGTTCACGACTTCCGAAAATCACCGGAGGAAACGTACTTTGCTCTGCATGTTGTTGGTAAAACGCCGCCTTGCGTTGCTGCTTCTCCAGTTTGCTTCGGAGTCCCGGCAACTTGCGTGAGGTTGGATCCTGTCTCGCGATCTTGTGTATCCTTGCCGCCGTCTTTTTCTCGCGTCGTTGCCACAGTTGCCAATGCTCCTTGACGAGGACCTTTTGGCCGATGATCAGTTGCTTGGCTTCGGCCACGGCGTCTTTTGCGTAACGAAGCGGCAATCCGGTTTCCGCGGCCAGAATGCGTTCCAATTCGCCCACTTTTGTGCCTGACTCCAATAACCGCTTAAAGGCGTAGCGCACCATGAATCCGTATTTCCGCATCAGGCGGTCCAAGCCTTGGGCGATCTCTCCGCCAACTTCAAGCAATACGCCTTGAAACGTCGTTTTCATTCCGATCCCACTCCCGTCACGGGGTCTTGTCATGTGGATCGAACGACTTCAACGAGCTTTTTCCCTCCGCCAGGACAACAGACACTTCTCACCGTGCGACCATTTGTAAAACCTTTTGCAACCCGGCGACACGGTAGCGGCGATGCCCGGTTGGCGTCCGCTCTGGCTTTAATAGGCCGTTCTCTTCCCATTTTCGCAAGGCGCCAATACTGACACCGAGCATCTTCGCGGCCATTCCGACACTCGCATACTTTTCTTCCATTAGCTTTTTCACCCAATACGATTATACCATATTTGGATGACATAAGCACAGGTTATTGCGATGCTGCTTCTTCCTCCTCAAGAAAGCGGCGGCAATGGCCTGCATCTAATGTACATTGTAGCAGAGTGTTATGAATTGCGGAACACAAATCCACAATACAGAACAAGATGGCAGAATTGCAGGGCGGACGCAGGTGGTCAATCATAGGCCGTCGCAAGCCGTCGCAAGCCGTCGCAAGCCGCAAACAGCCGCACTGGCCGTCGTGTACCATCGCGAGTTGCCGCGGGCCGCTTCCCGGTCAGAAACACGACCTGGAGAGGGTCCGGAGAAAAAATATGGGTGTCGCTCTACTTGACTATATACCCGGCAGGGTATATAAATAATTCATGTCTGCGCTGCCTTGCGACACAAGGCGGCTGTGAGGGATCGTTCCGGCGGCGATGATTGCGGGCGACTTGACCTTTTGGGACAATTTTATTGTAAAATGGGAGTGACGAAGTGGGTATTTCACAGTGGATGTCTGTCGATGTCAAGGAAAGAATGAAATCTCAGCAATCGTTGCAGATTATTGATGTGCGCCAACCAGGTGAATTTCGGTCTGGCCATATTCCGGGGGCCAAATTGATCCCCCTTGGCGAATTGCCAGCCCGATACAAGGAGATCGACCCCCATGTGGAGAGTGTCATCGTCTGCGCAAGCGGCGGACGCAGCAGCACGGCTTGCCAGATGTTAGGAAGCGTGGGGTATGCAAAGGTCTACAACCTGCTGGGCGGCATGTCCGCATGGGATGGCAACGTCGAATAAACGGACGGGAGAATGAAACATGCTGATTTCAGAAAAGAACCGAACGGCAATCCGGGACCGCTTCACAGAATTGGTCCACCCCGTTGTGGTTCAGTTTTACGAGTCGTCGCTCAACTGCGCATCTTGCCCCGAAATCAAAATGCTGCTTCAGGAACTTTGCGGATTGTCGGATCTGCTGACTCTGGAGACGTACAATGTATACGCGGATGAGGCGCAGGCAAAAAAGGCTGGTGTCGAGAAAACGCCAGTCATCGCATTGACCGATGACAGTCGGGAAGACTATGGAATTCGTTTTTACGGGGCGCCGAGCGGGTATGAATTCGCCACGCTGCTCGAAGACATTCTCATGGTTTCGGGCGGTGATTCGGGATTGCGTCCGGATACGAAAGCGGCTTTGGCGGCTATGGACAAAGCCATAGAACTGTCCGTTTTTGTCACACCCACCTGACCGTATTGTCCAGCCGCGGTGCGGCTTGCGCATCAATTTGCCTTTGAGTCGTCTCATGTCGTGGGCAACATGGTGGAGGCGACGGAGTTTTCGGAGTGGGCCAACCGGTTCAACGTGTACGGAGTGCCAAAAACGGTGCTCAACCAGACCGATGACTATTCGCTTGAAGGAGCGGCCCCTGAACACATGTTGCTGGAGAAAGTCGTCGCCGCCGTCGGCGCGAGCAAGTAGCAAACCACGAGAACCACGGAGGCCGGGTCTTTGCTGACCCGGCCAGTTTTGTTTTGCCGACCCGACCATCTCTGTTTTGCCGGCCCGGCGTCTTCGCATTGTTGATCCGGATGTCCCTGCATTGTCGGCCCACCTGAACGGGGGCGTCGGTCATGCGTCGACTGCAGTGGCCTCTGATGGGAAAAGCGGTTCCGGCAAGGGGCCATCGTATGTGGACTGAGGGCGAATCAGTCGGTTGTGCGCCTCCTGTTCGAGAATGTGGGCGCACCAACCCACGATACGGCTGGCGGTAAAAGTGGCCGTGTACAGTTCTTTTGGTATCTGCAGGGCTCGCATCACGGCGGCTGCATAGTATTCGATATTCGTATACAGTGGGCGTTGCGGCTTGTACTCCTTCAGCAACGCAAGCGCCGTCGTTTCCACTCGTTCGGCCAAGGAAAACCACGGGTCTTCCGCCGCGTGCTTCCTGACGACTGCCCGCAGCGCGGCCGCTCTTGGATCGTACGTCCGGTAGACGCGGTGACCGAACCCCATCAATCGTTCTTGGCGGTCGAGCTTGTCGCGCAACCAGGACTCGGCGTGGTCGGCGCTTCCTATCTCATCGAGCATTTCGAACACTTCTGACGGCGCGCCGCCGTGCAGTGGCCCCTTCATTGCGCCGATGGCGGCGCAAAGTGCGGAGGCAAGATCTGTCTGCGTCGAAGCAGTGACGCGGGCTGCGAAGGTGGACGCATTCATCCCGTGCTCCATGCTGAGGATCCAGTAGACATTCAGAGCATCTGCATGAGCCTGGCTTGGCAACTCACCGTGCAGAGCATACAGGAAATATTCTACGTGACCGATACCAGACGGCGCGGGAGTGGGCGTGATCCCTTTTTTGCGGGCTAACCAATGGGTGATCACGGTGGGGATTTTTGCAGTGATTGACACCATCTCGCTCATGGAGGCGGGGAAAGTCATTCCCGCGCCTAGGCTCGAGACAGCGGTGCGCAGTGTGTCCATAACGCCCGTTCCCTCGGGCAGAGCGTTGATGATCGTTTGCACATGGAGCGGCAGATCGCGATTGTCCGCGAGCGCGGCGCGCATCTCTGCATGTTCCCATGATGCAGGCAGTCGCCCATGCCAGATCAGGTAGGCGGCCTCCTCGAACGTGTGTCGAGAAGCCACGTCCTCTGCCCGCATCCCTCTATAGATGAGTTGCCCGCGCTCCCCGTCAACCAGACTGATCTCGCTTTGCACAGCAACTACATTATCGAGTCCGTTTATGATGACCATATCTGCACCTCTTTCTTGACAGCAGTATATGAGCAAGGCCATTATAAGAAAAGAAAATCATTTGAATCAGTTTGATTAAAAATATAAATCAAGGACGGAAATGCAGGATGGGCAGGATGCACAGAACGATCTGAGGCGCTCGGCCTGTTGCGCGAAGGACGGGGATGGGATACGGATATCGAGTGCTTGCGAACGTTTATTGCGGCGGCCGCCAAGGAAAACTTTCGCGCTGCAAGTGAAGCGCTTTTCATCTCACAACCAACGGTCAGCGTGCATGTCAGACAATTGGAGGAAGAGCTGGGCGTGGCGCTGTTTGAGAGGCGTGGCCGCAGTGTACGGCTGAGCGCCGCGGGCAGACGGTTTTTGCGTGAGGCCAAGCACATTGTGGATGTCCACGATGACAATGTTCAACAGTTTCGCAGTTGGCTGCAAGGGTATACGAGTACACTGACACTGGGCGTGTCACCGCTCATTGCCGCTTCCGTATTGCCTCGGATCGTCGCGAAGTTTTCAGTTGCACACCCAGAGGTGGAACTGCGGATTCGCATCATGGAGTCGTTTGAGATTGAGGACGCGCTGTCCGATTTGGTGATCGATGTCGGATTGTCGCGCACGGCTGCTCGGCAAAGGGACATCGCCGCAACGTCGCTCTATGACGACCGCATCGTGTGCGTGGTTCCAACCGCCGACGTCGATATTGACGGACCGGCCGCAAGTCTGGCGGAACTTCTTGACACGCACAAGGTTCTGACGCATAACCACCCTGGCTACTGGGACGACCTGTTGGCGCAATTGCGCCGAGTCGCGCCTCACATGAGCACGATGATGGTGACGCAGGTGCACATCACGAAAAGGTTTATCGAGGAAGGTCTCGGGATCTCTTTTTTGCCCGCGTCGACGATCGTTCGCGAGCGCATGGAAGGGAGGCTGGCCTCAGTGCCCGCACCGGGCGTTCACCTGCCTGTCGCACAGACGTTTCTGATGACGCGGACGTCTGTTTCTCCCGCCGTCGTGCAATTTGTGACCTTCGTGGAGCGGCTGAAGGCAACCTTGTGAGACGAGCATTTTGCATGGGCGCTGTTCCAGAATTATTGAGGAGGGTGAGATCGTGAAAGTGTGGACAGAAGCGAACGAGCGTGGAGAGACCATATTGTTTGCGTTCGCGTATCCGGGAGCGTGTGGATGGGGACCTTCGTGGGTCAGCGCTGCGCAGAAATTGCAGCAGGATGTGTTTTGTACGGAACTATGGATGTCAGGACATGGATTTCGCTGTGACAAGCCTGACGGCGAGCTGCAGATTGTGGAATCGGTAAAAGCGACTGGGAAACCGTTGGAATGTGATTCGGAAGCTTTTTTTGTCTGGGACAAGGAGGCGTTCGAAGATCTGATGTTGGATGAATCAGCAGAACTGCTGTCTGTGAGCCGAAATGATCTCCTGGAACTCGTCCAAGATCTCTCCAATGACGTATTGGACAGGAGATTTGTCGATGGGAAACGAACTGCACGTGAAATTCTGGACCATATAGCCATAGCTGAATGGTGGTACACCACCCGCATTGCTCCTGATCCGTCCGCCGTACGTCCGTGGAAAGACTTCGGACAAGACGCCTTCATGCGGTTGCAGGGCATCCGCGACATGTTCGCGAACGATTTTTCTCGCAGGCTCAGGCGAATGTCAGATGCTGACCGTTGCCGGATTTTTCAGCGCAACGGAGAACAATGGACTGCCAAAAAAGTCCTTCGCAGAGCGGTATGGCATGAGTTGTTGCACATCAAGCAACTGCGCCGCCTGTTGCCCAAGCTGATCGGCTAATCGGTCCTTGCCGCGGGAATTCAGGCGATGAAAGGCGGCGGAGCGGGTGCTACACCCGAGCGGACTTTGTCGCAGACGTGCGGCTTTCACTGTGGCTTACACACATTCGTTGTATTGTGCTAGAATGTCTTTCAGAATCATCAACAAGGATATTGCAATGCGGCGAAGGCAAGAGCGAAGGGGGATCTCGTGGCCTGGCGATGGAATAACAGGAGAAAAGAAGCAGAGACGCGGCGCGAAGAATGGTCCGCAGCCCTGAACGACATAGGGGGCGACGTCAGCCGCTCGCGGGAGAAGCTTGATCAGATCAGTGAACACGTGAACAAACTGGGTCGGCTGCAGTACCGGACAGGGCAGGAACACGGTGCAAAATTGGCGGCCATCGACGCCGCCTTGGGCGAATTGCTCCAGCAGCGGGACAGCCTGGAGGAGGCGGTGCGCCGCCTGAGGCTGGCTGAGGATCTTCTCCAATTGGCCGAGGACCGCACAGGGCGCATCGTGACGGTCATGATGCGTTGGCTGGATGACCTGGACGAGCTGCTGCGGCAGCTCACGACCGAGTCGCCGTCCTCATGGGCCCAGACTGTGGCGCAATGGCGGGATCAGATATTGCGTGAGCTTTCCGCACTGGAAGTGCGCGAGATGCCGGTGGCGGGAAGGTCCTTTGACGCGCGTTTTTGTGAAGCCGCTGAGTCGGTGGAGGTTGACCCGTCGGAGGGCCGAGCGCCTTACGAGGTGCTGCAGGTGCTCCGGCGGGGTTTTGTCCGGGCAAATGGAGAGATCATTCGCAAAGCGCTGGTGGTTACGGCGCGGGAGAGGAGTTCGGACGATGAGTTTTGACGCAGGAGAGAATACATTCCGGCCGATCGTCGGCATTGACTTGGGCACGACAAATTCCGCTATCGCCCACATAAGGGACGGGCGGCCTGAGATCATTCCGTCGCCGCGCGGCGATCGTATCACTCCGTCCGTCGTCATGATCGACCTCGACGGGAAAGTGGCGGTGGGCGAGGAAGCGCGCGCGTCTCTGGTGGCCATGCCGGATCGCACTGTGGCTGCGGTAAAAAGAAAAATGGGAACCGGCGAGCCGCTTTCCATCGCTGGACAAGCCCTCTTGCCCGAAGAGATTTCGGCGCTCATCCTCAAAGAGTTGAAGCGCTATGCGGACGCAGCGCTGGGCGAGGGTGAGATGGAAGCCGTGATCACAGTGCCCGCCTACTTCACGGACGAACAGCGGCGCGCCACGAAGCGCGCGGGGGAATTGGCGGGATTCGCCGTCGAGCGCATCATCAACGAACCCACAGCCGCTGCGCTTGCCTATGGGCTGGAACATTTGGACGATCATGCGCACGTGCTGGTCTATGACCTCGGCGGCGGTACATTTGACGTCTCCGTGTGCGAACTGATGGGCGGCGTTCTGGAAGTGCAGGCGAGCACAGGAAATCGGCAATTGGGCGGGGAGGATTTTGACTGGCGTTTAGTCGACATGTTCGCCGACCGCATGATCGCGGAACATGGCGTCGATCCCAGGTTGGACATACGCGCCCGCGCATTGTTGAAGGAAGAGGCGGAACGGGTGAAGAAGCGCCTATCCGCCGAGGCGACAGTATCCGTCTCGCTTCCGCTGGTCACGGTGAAGGATAACCGCCCCGTCGGACTGCACATCGCAATGTCGCGCGAAGAGTTCGAGACCCTGATCGACGATCTGCTTGAGGAGACGATGGAGAGCGTTCGCAAAGTACTGGCAGATGCACGTCTGACCGCAGGCGATGTGGACGAAATTCTGCTGGTCGGAGGTTCCACGCGCATCGTACGCGTCCAGTCGCTCATGCAGGCGTTCTTTGGCCGAGCGGCGCGCATGGATATCAATCCAGACGAGGCGGTCGCTCTCGGCGCGGCAGTGCAGGCGGGTCTCAAGTCGGGCGCATTGTCTGCCAGCGGTCTCGTCGTGACGGATGTGGCTCCGTTTTCCATGGGCATCGCGGTACTGAGACACATGTCAGGGCGCAGCGTTAAGCCAGGAGCGTTTTCGGTCATCATTCCGCGCAACTCGACCATCCCGGTGACGAAATCGGAGCGCTATTACACCGCGTTGCCTGGCCAGACACAGGTCGCGATCGAGATCTATCAGGGAGAGAACGAGTGGGTCAAGTACAATCACAGCCTGGGAGAATTTCTCCTTGAAGGCATCCCGGAGAATCAAGAAGAGGCTGAGGCGATTCAGGTGCAGTTCCGCTATAACTTAAACGGCATCCTCGATGTCTCCGCGACCTCCGTGTCAAACGGGCAGAGCATGCGCCTGATCGTCCAGGATGCGCTGAAGAGGGATTCGCAGGAGGCCTTTGAGGAGAGTCGGCAGCGGATCGATTCCTTGAGCCAGTCCGCGCCTGCCGTGGATGAAGAGGATCTGGACGACGACTGGCTGGAAGGCTCGGATCTGGACGATGACGAGGATTGGGAGGAAGGCCTTGACGACGAGGATCTGGAGGACTCGGAACTGGACGACGAAGACGTTGGAGGATCCGGATCTGGTCGATGAGGACCTGGAACAACCGGGTTGCGGGAGGATCGGGATCGGGAGGATGCCCTGCGGGGTGGTCCCTTGGTTCCGGAAACGTGGACGATTGCGCGATGGATGGATGGATCGATTGATCGATTTGAGGTGGCGATCTGATGGCGGCACGAAAACGGCAGCGAAAGAGCACCCAAAATGTCGGCGAGGATTACTACGACATTCTGGATGTGCCGGTCAAGGCGAAACCGGAAGAGATTAAGGACAGCTATCTGCGGCTGGTCAGGCTGTTTCCGCCAGAGACGCATGCGGCGGAATTCGAGCAGATCCGTCGCGCCTATGAAGTGCTTCGCAATCCGCAGGAGCGCAAACGGTATGATCTCGTCCGGAAATACGGTTCAAGCGTCGACGAGATGTTTGCCCGCGCCAATGAACTGGTGAGGGAAGACAAGCTGAAGCAGGCCGAACAGATCCTGAGAACGGCAAAGGAAATGGACCCCAGTCATTTTGGGGTTCGCGTGTTTCTGTCCTCTCTCGCGTTGCAAAGGGGAGATGACCGCCAGTTTCGCGCCGAGATTGACGATCTCCTGACGCAGGAACACACGGATGAGAATCGGGCGACTATACATATCATCGCAGCGCGGATGCTCTTGGACGAAGGGCGAGTCGAACAGGCGCTGGCGGAACTCAGTCTCGCAGCTTCGAAGTTTCCCGCGCAAAAGGCGGAGATTGAGAGAAACAGGGTAAACGTGCTGCGTCGGGTCGAACGCTATGACGAGGCGCTGGAACTGGTGAACGCCAACATCCGCGATTTGCAGAAAGACACACCGGGCGATCTCTTCTGGTTCATCTTGCGCGTCGACCTCCTGGTGGATATGGAGCGTTGGCAGGACTGGTCGCAGGTGCAGACGCGCGTCCGCCGATTTTTTCGCTGTTTGGCAACCGCTGAGGACAGGCAGGCGGCGATCGACGATCTCGTCGAAAAGCACGATACATGGTCGGAGGACGGGTATACCAGAGGGGCGCTTGCCTTCCTGGATTTGGCGTTGTACCTGAAACCCAAAGACAAGGCACTTCTGGAATCGCGCCGCGAATTGGAGGAGCAGTTGCGGTTTGAGCGGGAACTGGACCGTCTGATGGGCGACCGGCATGTCATTCCGCTTGTCATGTATTATTTGGTTCAGTGGGTGGTCGAGGATACTGAAGACGATTCGCTGCGGGACTTGTTGGATGACATGGAGAGGGAGCTGGCGCCGCTATTGCGGCAGGAGGAGCGGTTCCACGAAGAGATCGCGGCCGGGATTCTGCGCCTGCGCCGCCATTATCCGACCTTGCACAGGCGCTATGAGAGCGCATGGAGCGAACTGTACGACAGCCATGTCGGCCACCTGAACCGCGAGATGCGCCGGAGGTTGCGCTGACCTGTTCGCGGCAGAATCCTCAACGCCGTTCGAATACCGTTCCCACAGCGATCACCAGATCCTCAAACATGGATGGTGTGACGTTGTCGTCTACCGCATATGCCGCCGACCACCTGAGTCCCAGTCCGTCGTGCAGGTATACGTTGATCAGTTTGTCCTCTGGGTCCACCACCCAGTATTCTTTGACATGCACTCTTTGGTATAGGGTCATTTTACGGATCAGGTCATGCTTGGCGCTCGAGGGAGACAGAATCTCAATGACCAGAACCGGAACGCCAATGATGCGCTTCTCCCGTTCGTAGCGGCCGCACATCACGAATAGGTCTGGTTGGACAGTCTGCCTGGTGTTCATGTCAACCTCGAATGTCACATCTGTCGGAGCAGCGTAAGCCCGGCATTCTTTGTTCTGCAAATATACGACGAATGACGCGTGCAACTGCGCGGAGACTTCCTGATGCTCCGGTGTGGCACTTGCCAACAAATACGGCACGCCGTCGATCAGTTCGAAGCGTTCATTATCGGGCCACGTGATATAGTCGCTGTAGGTGTAACGCTCACTTCCGTCCATTTTTGGGGTTGACACGGCGATCACGTTCCTCTTCAGGATGTTGTTTTCAAAATATCCGTCTCTTCCCATTGTATGATGGGTATACGCGGCCAGTCAATACGCATGCAGTGCGTCGGCGTCGGTCGGAGTCATGTATTGTGCCACTGCCCGCCAGGATGGATCATGCATGCCACTGCCCGCCAGGATGGATCATGCATGCCACTGCCTGCCAGGATGGATCATGCATGCCACTGCGGCTCAGACAGCCGCGACCTACCGGTCGCTAATACTCGCCGCAGCGGCATGCATGATCCATCCTGGCGGGAATCCAGCGCTTCGCACAACTCGCGACGGGCACAATACATGACTCTTCCCCGAGCGGGTGTTGCGTCCGCGAAGAACACTGCCAGCGCCTTTTTCATTCACTGATGGCGCTGCGCAGGTGAGATTTTGCCTCGCAAAACTCAGGCGTGGATGTCAATCTTGAAAATGCGGGATCGCTTGTGCTATCGCATGATCGTCTTCTTGATCAATTCGGATTTTCATGTTCTGCTGGCGTTTCGGAAGAAGACGATCATGCGGGTCTACCCGGAAAATCGCCGCAGGCGCATTTTCTTCCCGGTTGTTGGTGGCGCGCCAGCGCCATGGAAGTCTACCTGGCGGATTGAAAGTGAAGCTTTGACGTGGCGACCTGCATGTAGATGTGCTGATAGCGCGCGCCTATCCAGACTCCCCACACGGCCAGAGGCAGTCCAACTCCGATGATCCAGGCCAGCGCGGAACCGTAGCCCGCCAGCGTCGCAGGCAATGAATTGCCGTTGGGTCCCGAGAAAAAGAGGTTGTTCATAAAGTAGAAAACGGCCATCGGCGCGTATGCCAACGGCAGCAAGAGAAGCGCTCGCGACGGGCGCGCCAGGAGCCAGGCGTAGCATGACGCGAGCCCTAACCCAAGGGCTCCGGTCAGGAGCAGCGGCAGTTCCGCCTGCCCCAACAGCATCAGGCTTTGCCCCGCCTGGCCGGGCACGGGCGTAAACAGGGCATGAATCAGAAAACCGGCTGCGCACGCCGCCAAGCTGAGCAGGATGGAGAAAATCATCACGCAGAGCGCTGCCAGTTTCTCGACAACGAGCAGCTTCCAGCGCGCGAGCGGAAAGGAGAGCAGCCATGGCAGGTATCCACGCGTGCGATCAAGGTTCCTTATGTTCATGCTGGAGGTGTACAGTCCATACATGAGGAACCAGGATAGGAACATGGGAGCGAGAAACATGGCGGTGCTCGACAGTTCAACAAAAAAGCCGCCCACAGCCATCAGAAACAGCCATGTATACGCCGCCGCCGAGGCGAATCGATTCGCGGATCGAGACAGTGCCCGATACCGCGTCAACTCCAACCGAAACAAGGCGACGTACGGACGGTGCGGCCGTTGCGGCAAATCGGACTGCGCGTCAGATTGCCATTCCTGCTGCAACCGCGTCCCTCTTCTGGCCTCGCCACGAAGCGCCCTGTCCGCAGCGCCAAGCGCCTTTCCGCTCGCCTGCGATCTGCCTTTCCTGTTTGAAAGCACCGCGTCGTCCCGATAGCTTGGCGAGCCCGCGTTTGGAAAGCGGGCGTCTCCGAGACGCGCCAGTCCCCACGGCGTCAGCGCCAGACAGACGGCCGCAAACGGCCATCCGAGGAAAAACCATGGCAGCGCGCGCAACAACGCCGTCGTGGAGGCGAGGCGCGAGAGACCGCCGAACGCGCCCGTTGCGGCAGAGAACACAGGAATAAAGAGCATCGCCCATATGACAAAGAACTGCAACACGACAAGAATCCGCAGCCATCCTTTCGCAGTTGCCACCGCCAGCGAACTGAATCCGATCGCAAACGGCAACAGGATGACCACGCTCAGGCCGACGAGCAGTCCGTAGACGAGTTGACTCGGTGAAACGCCGACGGATGCGCGATAGAGAACCGCAAGAAAGGTGTGCGCCACGGCGAAACCGATGGCCAGTATGGCTCCGATGCGCGCGCTGATCGCCGCCGTTGCCAGACTTTTTCCCAGCATCAGGTGGAGGCGCGGGTGGGGAAATGACAGCCACCAGTCCCGTTCCAGCGTCTGCCCGATGGCAAGAGTGATCGACCAGTGAAACACCATCACGAGGAAGAGGCACGCGACGCCCCACAAGTAGATCCACTCCTGCGCCGGCCCGAGTCTCTTGATCAGGAGGCCGTCAAACAGCAAGATACCAAGCGCGACGATCGCGATCGCCAAAATGGCCGCATAGGGTTTGTCTTCCCGTCTCCTTGAGAACAGAGCCCATGCCTCGTGACGGGAATATTCCAGGCGCGCCAGGGCCAGCACTGATTTCATGCGAACACCTCCTTGTACCGAGTCTCCACGGAGCGCCCTGACTGGCGGAGGAGTTCGACGCTTTCGGGACTGGAGGCCCAACCTTCGTGAATAAAGACAACCTGATCGAAAAGCGGCTCCACTTCGCGAATGTCGTGTGTCGCCATGATCAGAGTGCGATGGCCGTCCGCCAGATCCGCCACCACCGAGGACGCGATTTTTTCGCGCGACAAAAGATCCACGCCGGCAAACGGTTCGTCCAGGAGAATGAGCGGCGCCTCGCGGGCAAGACAGGTCAGCAACTGCAGCCGCGCCTCTTCCCCTCGCGACTGCGACGATATGCGTGTATCGAGATTCACTTTGAGCGCTTCGACCAGATAGCGCGCTCGTTCCCGATTCCAGTCCGGGTAAATCGACGCCGCAAATTGCAGCCACTCTGCGCCGGTAAGCCAACCTGGCAGCTTGCCGCGATCCGGGAGGAAAGCGACGCGATCCAGTGTACCCACGCCGGCTATTTGGCCGAAGATGCGAATCTCGCCGGATACTGGCCGGGTGAGACCGGCGATCATTTTCAGCAAGGTTGATTTGCCCGCCCCGTTGGGACCCAGCAATCCGACGATGCGGCCGCTCTCAATCGTGAGATCCACGTCGTGCAGGATCGTTTTCTTGCGGATTTTCATCGAGACATTGCGGCAGTGCACGGCAATCGCATCCTGACGTTGCATAGCTTCCATACCCCCTAGCCCTCCCCTTGACCCAGCAACCATAACTGTTCCGTTGTCAGCCCGATCGACGCGGCCCTGGCGCGAAGCTGCGCGACAGCCTGGCGTGCGATGTCGCGTTTGCTCTTCTCCACAATACACACGTCGTCGGTCACAAACGTGCCCTGTCCGCGGCGCGTCACGAGCAGTTTGTCGCGTTCGAGTTCCTGGTAGGTGCGCATGACCGTGTTGGGATTGACCCGCAACTGCGCCGCCAGATCCCGCACCGAAGGCAGGCGAACTCCTGGCTGCAACGCTCCGCGCGCGATATCGGCTCGCATGCATTCGCAGAATTGCTCGTACAGCGGTCGCGACGGGTCGATGCGCACATCCGGATACCACAATGACTCCTCTGCCACAATGACCACCTCACATGTGGAGTGTATTAGATCACTTCATACAATGTCAAGAGGCCGTCGCTTCGAATGCTTTGCACACTTCGAATGCTTGGGGAGCCTGGGATTATCCGTGTGGCTGCGGCGTGCGCGCATGGTATAATGAGCCCCTGAACCTCCCCATGGATGAATCCAGGGGGTTCTAAAAGCCTATACCGCTGCACTCTCGTCGGCTCTCGCGCTGGCTTTCGCCCTCGCTACAACATCCGTCGCCTCATGCGTGGGCAGGCTCTCTTGTTCGGACGACCCGCTCTGACTCGGGCGTCCGAAGACACCGAAGGAGGAAGGCATCCGCCTTCCACTCGCAGG
Source organism: Bacillota bacterium (assembly GCA_021793015.1). Lineage (GTDB taxonomy): Bacteria > Bacillota > Bacilli > Alicyclobacillales > SLC66 > JAKADD01. The sequence continues at coordinate 566 of JAJYTO010000010.1, read as the reverse complement.
TTGGTTTATGGTCGCCTGTCCCCAAGCCGTCCGCAGGAGCGGTTCCGCACCTGACCAAGACTCGTTCGCCTCGGTGACTTGGAGCAGGTTGTCTTTCACATGCCGGGCCAGATACGCACTGAACAGATCCCGTTGCATCGTTGCACCGCAATCGCAGGCATGGACGCGCTCCGAGAGTCTCTTCTTGTGTTTCTGACCGCATACGCAGACTTGCGACAACGCCGTCGTGCGCGTGGCAAATTCGATCACCTTCCCGCCGGCGCTTTCTGCCTTGCGGGTTAAGATCGATAAAAACGTGCGCGGTGCGCGAACAGAAATGGACTTGCCGTACAGCTTCTGAAATCCGCGATAGCTCAACTTCTCAGTATGGATATCGGTTCCGATCGCGATGATCCGATTCGCCATCTGCCCGTGCAGGGTCTTGCGATGCGCCGCTTCGCGCTGGAACAGTTCGGCCAGTTCCGCTTGTGTCTCCTGCTGCCGGCGACTCTTGTTCTTCAGGCGTTTTCCTTTGATGAATCGGCCTTGTTCGTCGTAGCAATCCGGATTGTTCGCCCGTCGCTGCC
>JAJYTO010000198.1 GCA_021793015.1 Bacillota bacterium | reverse complement strand
AAATCATAGCCAATGTGCTGCAAACGCAATACCCAGAAGTCATAGAACGGGTGCGAACCATGTTGGACTGCTACCGACCTCATCTACTCCGCAGGGAGTGGATTGAGAAGCCCGGAAAGCCCGACAAGCGCCCGCTCGGTATACCCGCTATCTCGGATCGAGTGGTCCAAGAAGTCCTGCGCATGGTCATGGAACCGATTCTCGAAGCGCAGTTTTTCAAGCACTCCTATGGGTTTCGACCCCTACAAGATGCGCATATGGCGCTGGAAAGAGTCGTGGACATTAGCCACAAAACAGGTTACCACTGGATCATTGAGGGTGACATCAGGCACTGCTTTGACGACATCAATCACACGAAGTTGATTAAACAACTCTGGCACATGGGCATTCATGACCGGCGTGTGTTGCGAATCGTCAAGGAAATGCTCAAAGCAGGAGTGTTAGGTGAACTGAACACCACCGAGCGAGGAAGCCCGCAGGGTGGTGTCATTTCTCCAATTCTCGCCAATGTCTACCTCCATAAACTCGACCAATGGGTGATAAGGGAATGGGAGCAGAAGCGTACGCGGACGGCATACATCAGAAACGATAGCAGAATTGAGGCCATCCGGGAATGCTCGAATCTCAAACCCGCCTACCTTGTGAGATACGCCGACGACTGGGTACTGATTACGAGCACAAGGGCCAACGCAGTGAAATGGAAACAGCGCATTCAACGCTATTTGGGTACGAACCTGAAACTGACCCTGAGCGAAGAAAAGACGGCCATTACGGACGTTCACAAGCGCCCCATCCATTTCCTCGGATTTCGCTACAGACAACGACGGGGTAAAAGCCGCACAGGATGGGTTACAACATCGCGGCCGGATGACAAACGCCTTAGACGCAAAGTGGACGAACTCCGACAGGATTGCAAGGGACTGAGAAAATCGAGTGGAAAAGAACTCGTCCACCAGATTAACCTCATCAACAGCAAGATTGTGGGGGTAGGGCAATACTACCGAACTGCAACAAAGGTCAATATCGAGCTAAACAAGTACGCCTATTCCCTAAACTACACGGCCTATAAGGCTCTGAAGGGAAATGGCGGAACATGGACGCCAGCCAATCAAGTGAGTAATCTCCCTGCTCGACACGCGGAGTATGCAACACAGATACCTGCAATCGAGTACGAAGGACTCAAAGTTGGAGTGACCAGTTTAGGATTTGTTCGATGGGAAAAGGCAAATCTTAAAAATCCCATTGAAACACCCTATACACAGGAAGGTAGACAAGCCCTGAAAGACCGCACAGGACGGGTTAGACGCAAAGCACGCGACGATCCTGCCATGAGCATTACGCTCTCGGCACTGATCGCCAAAGGACTGACGGATGCGAAGTATAACTTCGAATATGTCATGAACCGCGCCTACGCCTATAACCGAGACCTGGGGGCATGCAGGGTTTGCGGGGAATATGTCGATCCCCAACACCTACACACTCACCACCAGAGGCCGCACCTGCCACTGGAGCAAGTCAATAAGGTGAGTGAACTGGTAACCCTGCATGTCTGGTGTCACCAAGTTGTCCACAGTCAAGAGGACGTAAGCCAAACGGCAGGTCTGCGTCAAAGTCCTTCGTCTTCATAATCCAATAAGCTCCAAGGATCGCGAGGCATTCCAGCTATTCTGCCGGAGTGCCCGAGCCATATTGGGATATTGCCGTAAACGAAAGAGACTGATGGCTAGGTTGCGTAACGTCGCCATCGTGCGCGGCCCCTCCTTGGTTCGAATGTTTGATCGGTCCTCATCAAACGTCACGTCTCGAACCCAGTGGAGCCGATTCTCGATTTCCCAGTGGCGACGGTTCAAATCCAGGATCTCCGCCGCACCCGCACGCGCCGCAGCCAGACTCGTAATCCCGTACACGGTTTCCTGGCGAATGAATGCTCCCTGTGTGGTATGGACCGTTCGTTCGATTCGAAACACTTGTTCCGCATAGGGAAAAAGGATGTATCCCTTCAACGACTGGCTGACTTGAATCCTTCGGGTTTCAATCCGACCGTGACCTTTCTCCGTCACTTTGTACCAAGGGGGAAAAATCACTGTCATCCAGGGATTGAATGTCGGATAACAAGGTCGGTTGATTTCCTTTAACGGTGAACACATAGTCCGCCTTCTTTTTTTCCTTGAGGTACTTTGCGTGCTCGACCTGCGTGTGGAGCGCATCTGCCGTCACCACTTTGCCGCGCAAATCCAGCGGATCCAGAAGCGGTTGAAAGGCCGTGATCTCGTTGTGCTTCGTCTCGACCGCCCGTTGAGCGACGACCACACCTTCTCTGTGGAGCAGCGCAGCAAACAAGTACAAGGGCTGACCATCCCTCTTTGCTCCGCGCAACGCCTTTCCGTCCACCGCGACCGCATCGGAGTTCGTTTGCTCACGGATCCATTCATTGACGACGGCGTCTAAGGTCTCCGCGTCCACGGACTGCAACGACCGGCGAATCGTCGGTTCGCTTGGCGGCTCGTATTGCCCTTTGCGTTCACTAAATCGACAACCCAACCGTTTCAGGTTCTCTTGTGACAGGCTCTGCGCCCATTCTCCGATCGCTCGGAACCCGTCCGCCCCTGATAAAATCGCACAGATGGCTACAGCGAATACAGACAACCAGGTATGCCGAACTCCCCGCCGTTTTCTCACGTCCACAAGCTGTGTAAAACGCTGCAGTAAACCGCCGGGTTGTTCGATTGCCATGTGATTGATATCCATGATGCCGATCCGCCCCTCTAGTGCTGGAGCCAGAAAGGGAGCTGAGAGTAGTCGCCTCGCTTGACGGTGAAGCGGATACACCCATACCGTCTTATGCTGACCGTGGTAGTAATACTCCCCTGATTGTCGTCCATAGCCGAGCGTCTGTCCTAGTAACTTCCAGTTCGCTGCTCGGTAACAGGTTCCCAGAAATCGCTGCGGATCGACGAAGGTCTCCGCAAGCACAAGGGGATGCCCGTAGGCCGTGAGCCAGTCCGCAGAGAGTCGTTTGCCGTTCAAGGCGAGCGATTTGGATGCAAGATTCGCGATACGTATACCGGGCAGGATCAGGAAACGCACATTGTTCACGACATATTTCAGCCGCTCCCATTGTTGTTCCTTTGACCATCCAATAAAGCGGTCACGCGCGCCGCACTTGAACGCAGGACTAGCCCAGCCCAACAGGGCAACCCATTCACCATGGAGTTCTGCAACGTACTTCAGGGACTTGCCTACGAGGTGATGGTGGCCAAGATAGTGGTGCGTTCTCATGAGTTGATCCCAGCGCGCGCACTCCTCTACATAAATCGGACGAACGATCAGGTTTTTCAGATCGACGGTAGATTCCACTGGCTGTCCTCGCACACCGTTTTCTCTACCATACACGATGTTCTGTTGGAAAGCCAGCTAAATCTCTAATCCCTTACGGAACTTCAATACCGTTGGACTTTGACGCGGCCCTGACGGCGCCATGGCCTGAATCCGACATTGGTCGGCGACAGGATGACCATTTGGCCGGGTTGAATAAGACCGGCAACCCGTTTCGGGCCAATTCTGAATACGGAAACACTTGGGATCGGCTGCGACCGCATGGTACACTGAGAATAGAAGGTCTTGGCCGAACGGAGGACTGCGGATGCCCGAACTGCTGAGTTCCACTGCGAACCCAGAACCGATTGGAGGAATTGGCGATGCAGGATCCGGCGATACAAAAGGCGTTGACGACCCTCGAATTTCTGAGCCAGGACACGGAAACCAGGCGGTTGTACAGGGAGCGGCAGCGGTCGTTGCATGATTATGTGTCCGATGTGGAGGGTGCACGGGAAGAAGGCTTGGAGAAGGGTCGCGAGGAGGGCCGCAGGGAAGTGGCAGGGCTGATGTTGGCAAGGGGCATGGATGTTGCGCTGGTGTCTGAGTTGACGGGGCTGTCGCCGGAGGATATCCAACATCTTCTCGCCCACTGAGCCCGGAATCCCTTGCTTCGTCACCATACTATCAGTGAAAACCCCTCTGCCACGGGGATTGACGAAGCGGGATTGTCGCATTATGCTAAAAACAATGGGTGGAACCGTGATGGAGCTCACGTAATCCCTGACGAAGGGATGATGGCCCCTACAGGTGAACCGAAAGGTTCAAATCTGTGGGGGTTTATTATTCGTATCGGGAAAAGGGGGAACTTATGTGAGCGTGTGCGTCGGCCAAGGCGCTTCCCGGGGCGGAGAATGGTGGTATGCGCAATGACAGAAATGATGACGCCGCCAGATTCACAGGCAGTCGCAAACGAGACGGCTCGGAGAGCCGTGCGCGCCGTCCAGGATGCTGTCGGCGCATCGCTCTTCGGCCTGGAAGACGCCGTGGAGCAACTGTTGATCGCCGTTCTGGCAGGTGGCCACATCCTCCTGGAGGACGTTCCGGGCGTCGGCAAAACGGCGCTCGCAAAGACGTTTGCCAACCTGCTGGGACTGGAGTTCCGGCGCGTGCAGTGCACGCCGGACATGTTGCCGGCGGATGTGCTGGGCGGACTTATTTTCAATCCAAAGACGGGCGACTTTCAACTCCGGAAAGGACCTGTGTTTGCAAATATCCTGCTGGTGGACGAAATCAACCGCGCCCTGCCGCGCACACAGTCCGCGCTGCTGGAAGCGATGGCGGAACGGCAGGTTACGATCGACGGCGATACCCATCCGCTGCCGGAACCGTTTCTGGTGATCGCCACGCAGAACCCGATTGAATCGCAGGGCGTGTTCCCTCTTCCCGAAGCGCAACTCGACCGGTTTCTGATGAAGACCTCGCTCGGATATCCGGACGAGCGACAGGACCTGCTGCTGCTGCGGGCGCACCTGCAGGGAGCAACGACCGCCGATGCCCCCATGTCTGCCGTCATGGGCCGTGTCCTGGAGTCGCTCGCCCATTCCTACAAGCAGGTAAGGGCAAGCGACGAGCTTCTGGTCTACATCGGACGCATCGTGCGCGCGACGAGAGAACGGTCGGATGTTTTGACCGGCGCCAGTCCGCGCGCAATGGTGATGCTCACAGATGCCGCGCGGGCGGCGGCGGCTCTTGCGGGACGAAGCTACCTGACCCCCGACGACGTCCAGAAGGTCGCGCCGTCCGTGCTGTATCATCGCCTCGTCCTCGAAGGGTACCTCGACGACGATCGCAAGAACGCCCGCGAATGGGTCATGAGTCTCCTGCAGTCCGTGCCGGTTCCAGTCGACAGGCCGCAGCCATGATCCCGCTCATCATCATCGTCATCCTGGCGCCGTCTCTGTACGCGCTGTGGTCGTACCTCTGGAACCATCATGTCGCGCCGCGCGTGACGGTGTCCGTCTTGCCCTCCAGGATCTCCATTGCGCACGGGGAGAAGACAGAGATCATCGTTCGCGTGCGAAACGAATCATGGCTTCCAGCTCCCCAGGTCGGCTGCATCGTTGAACTCCCCGAAGGGCTCCAAGCGCCGCTTGCAGGCGTTGCGGCGAAGAGCGGCGCCCGCGTCGGCCACTTGAGCGCCTCGTTCAGCATCCGGGGCCGCGAAGAGGTGGAGGCGCGCTTCGCAGTCTATGGAGAGCGGCGCGGCCGTCAAGTGATCAAACTTGTCAAGCTCGTCCTGTCCGACGGACTGTCGCCGCGCTTTGAAACGGTGACTGTCCTGTCCCACGCCGCCGTGGTCGTTCACCCGCCGGTGCTCAGAGAGGAACGGTCCCAGAGCATTCAGACGCGCGTTCTGGGCACGATCGCCACACAACGAAAACTACATCCGACTTCGCTGGAATGGATCAACATCCGGGAGTACCAGACTGGCGATCCCTTGCGCGATGTGGCCTGGTTGCTGAGCGCGCGGCGGGGCGAATTGATGGTGGTGGATCGCTCTCTGGCGATCGCCCGGCGCGTGATCGTTCTCGTCAATGCGCAATGCAGCCGACAATTCTGGGCGCCGAATTCCCCCGCAGTGGAGCGCATATACCGGGAAACGCAGGCCGCGGTGCTGCTGCTTCTGAAAACGGAGACGCGCGTGATCATGATGACCAACGCATTCTGGTACGGGCGCAGGCAGGCCCGCCAGTTCAACACGCTGGAAATAACGGGTCCGCACACGCCCCGCACGCGCCGAATCGTCGGCCACTGGCTCGGGGAACTGTCCGTATACGCGATTCAACCCTTCTCCGAACTGTTGCAGCGCCTCAGAACAACCAGCGTCGCGCCAGCGAAAATCATTGTGTTTACCGCTTTTGAAAATAAGGAGCACGCGGCGGAATACGATCGACTGCGGGCGCAGGGACACGAGGTGGTTCGAGT
>JAJYTO010000197.1 GCA_021793015.1 Bacillota bacterium | reverse complement strand
ATGCTGGGTAAGTTCAATGAAGAAGCCTATCGCAAGAATGATTGGAGCACGTGGAATCAAGCGAAGAAAATTATTGAGAAAATCTTAAAGGAGAGAGGAGGTAGCCTGGTTTCGTGGTTGGATCAACGCAAGGAACTGCTCAAAGGGTAACAAAAGACTCCTGCTGTGTACACGTGGCGAAAGGCACGGCAGGGAATCTTATTGGGACCGGGTAACACCTGGGAAGATGGAAACACGTATCAGACATAGGAAAAGGCAATTTTTCCGTTCTCTGGTCCGGCACATCTTCGGTGGTGCGAGAGCAGCCTCCTAGCGGATGAATCCTGCAAGACCGCGGACTCGAAAGAGTCGAAAAGACCTATGGGAGATTAGAGTAGGTTTTTTGAACCAGGAACCTGGATTGACGCGCATAGGACTCATTTCGACCGCGCACATGCATGCGCACAGCTACATGGGGGCGTTGCAGGCGCAAAAAGACGTGACTGTCACCGGGGTTTTCGACGAAGATGAAGAGCGCGGCCGCCAGTTTTGCAAAGTGCACGGGGTGTCCCACACGGCCTCTTTGGATCTGCTGCTTCGCGAGTCCGACGCGGTGCTGATCAATGCGACGAATGTCGATCATCGTCCTTACGTGGAGCAGGCGGCGGCGCGCGGCGCGGCCATATTGTGCGAAAAACCGATCGCGACAAGCGTCGAGGACGCCGCGGCGATGGTGAGAGCGGCGCAGACGGCTGGGGTTCCCCTGTACATGGCTCTGCCTGTGCGTTTCATCCGCGCCGCCGCTGAGCTTCGCAGGCTCGTCCGCGCGGGCAGGATCGGTCGGGTCGTGGCCCTGATGGGAACAAACCATGGGTACATGCCGGGGGGGTGGTTTGTCGAGAGGGCGCTCTCTGGCGGGGGAGCCGTGATGGATCATACCTCGCACGTCGCGGATCTGATGCGCTGGATCGTCGGGAGCGACGTGGTGGAAGTGTACGCGGAGATCGATGATCGTGTGCACGGGCAGGGCATTGACGACTGCGGCATTTTGACATTGGGATTCGCCAATGGGGTGTTTGCCACTCTCGATCCGTCCTGGTCGCGCCTGAAGACCTACCCGACGTGGGGGGATGTGACGCTTGAGGTGGTGGGAACGACAGGCGTTCTGGCCCTGGACGCATTCGCGTCGAACGTTCACGTGTACGCGGCGGCCGAAGAAGGACATGCGACGCACCGCCATGACTATTACGGCGATGACATGGATCTGCTGCTGGTGTCGGAATTTGTGCGCGCAATCCGTTCGGATGGGCGGTCTGACACGCTGGCGACGGGTCTCGACGGTCTGCGCGCGCTTGAGGTGACGATGGCGGCCTATCAGTCCGCTGCGGACCATCGTCCGGTAGCGATCACGCCGTGGCTGCCGTGACCAGATCTCCTGCGAAATGGGCTGTAGAGGCGATGGCTCGATGAGCCAGGCAGGGGACTGAGAATACGGCCCGCATAAAGCGTACAACCTACGGAGAGGGCTGCGGACGCGAACAGCGATAATTGGTTCGCCGGTGTGTCTGTGAATAGAGACAACCGATCGGAAGAGACACGGTGGAGTATGAACCGATCTCAGGCAAGATTTTCGTCCGAGATATCGTTTTTGGCGTCGATGACGGTCGTCGCGGATCCCAGGAGAGAAGAGGCTGATCGAGCCGGGACGTTCGTCATCCAGCGCAGGGACAATCTCCATGCATTTCCGACCAAGAGTCCAATGAGCAGATAGGCGAGACCGCCGGATGTCGCGAAAATCATCGTGCCTACGCTGGCCGCGATGACGCCAAACAGTATCTGTTGGCGGTAGGGAGCCGGCGATGTGGGAGGATCCGTCAACATAAAGAACGCCAGATAGAGCGCCGAGTTGACGAACGGCGCTCGCAAGGCGTCGCCGGGAGTGTCGGACGGCAAACCAAGGTGCAAAAACGCCATCGCGAGCAAGAGCGCAAAATACGTTCCGAGAAAGGCGATCACCTGCGGGAATTTATTGACTCGCGAGGTGATCAGCAGTCCCGCGGCAAGCAGCAATAATGTGAGCCATATCGGCAACAGGGCGAGACTGCCCCACCAGCTCTGGCCAGTGCCGAACACCACGAGAGCAAACAACAGGCCGAACGCAGCGGGGTTAAAAATCGGTTTGCGTCCCACCTTCAACGTATGTTTTGACAACAGCGCCACGGCCGTCGTCGCCATCACGACATACAAGGGAGTCATGTGGCTCAACACATCTGCCACAATCAGGGCGGTGATGACGCCGCCGTCGGAAAATAGTTTCCTGCGCCTTTGCAGCAGCGCGACGCCGCCGTCGATCACCAGCCCGGTTGCCACTGCGACGGCTGCATTCAAGAGCCCCAGATGGTCCTGCGGACGCAGTGCTCCAACGAGCGTCAGTCCGACCAGAACGGCCATGACGGCTCCCTTCGGCGTTTTCAGAAATCTCTCCAGCGGGCTTTGCGGCGGCCGCGTGGCTTGTGGATTGTTCATTTGAGATACCTCTCCATCGAATCTGTCATCGTCATGTCAAGCGTTTCGTCAATGCAAAGGCCCTGAAGATCGAGCCCGGAAACAAAGTCGAGCGCACGCTTGGCGCCGAGTACGAAGGCGGCTGTCGATACGGCGTCTGCGAGCATGGCCAGCGGAGCCACCACTGTGCAACTGAGGAGGCCGTGCACAGATTCCCCGGTCAACGGATTGATCAGGTGGTGAATCTCATTCGCCAGAGGGCTGCGCCGTTCGTAGCTGCCCGAGGTGCAAATGGCGACATCGGTTGTCTGCAGCCAGCAGATCACGGCATCTTTGCTGAGAGGATGTTGGACGCCGACTGTCCACGGCTCGCCCGTAAAGTCCATGCCATGCACGTACAAGTCACCGCCTGCATCGATGGCAAAACCATCCCAATCAGCGAGTTCCCGGGCTGCAAGATCTATGGCCAGACCCTTCGCCACGGCGCCCAGGTCGAGCAGCATGGGTTTGTGCAGGAGTACGGTGCCCTCCTTCTCATCAAGCGTGATGTCCCGATAGCTCACCGGTTCCGCGCTCATGATGTCTGAATCCGCCGCCTCGCCGGTTAAGTAGTGGCGGTTGAATCCGTGCGATTCCAGAATGCCGCCCACAGTCGGGTCAAAGACGCCGTCCGTGAGGGCGCTCATCTCCACGGCCAGGCGAATCGTCTCGAATAACGCTGCGGGCACGCGCATCGTCTCTCCAGGATGGCGGCACAGTTCACGCAAGGCGCTGTCTTCACTGAAACGGCTGCACGTCGCTTCCACAAAGCGCATGGCCGCAAAGGCACGCCCCATCGCGCTGTGCATGTCGGCGGTCTGGCCGCGCCGAGATCCGCTGGTCTTGCTGTGCCCGGCCTCGCTGACCACCCTGATCGTTACTGTCGTTCCCATCAGCAGGCGCGTTTCCACCGTATGCTCGAATCCTGTTTTTTTCGGCACCTGCATCTTAGCGCCCATCTCCGTTGCACCTCACGCTTTTGCCTTTTGCAGGGCCTGATACACAGCCTGCGCGAAGTTATAGGTGCTCGCCGTTGCGCCGCTCACAATGTAGATTCGCCACGTCTGCATCGAGATGACTTCCTTCGGCAATTGCGGGTCGATCACGTACTGCGGGTAGTGCATGGTCCACTGAGTGATCGGCACGGAGACGATTTTTCCGTGCTTGATGACGACGGACAAAGCGATCGAGCCGTATGGGTTGGTGCCTACGCCTGTGTATGTGCCATCCTTATACTTGACGGCCGTTGCAGAGGCCGGTTTGCTGGACGATTTGCCCGATGGCGTTGATGCGCCGTTTGCAGAGGAGTGATTGGCAGACGCTCCGCTGCTAGAGTGCCCAGATTTGGCGGAAGTGGACGACGAAGTTCCGTGTTTGCCGCTGGATGATCCGGACGCGGAAGAAGCGGACGGCGAAGCGCCCTGTCCGCTGTTTGCCGACGCAGAGGCGCTGTGTGCTGCTGCGGCCGCGCCGGGGGTTGTATTGTTGTTGGTTGGCGAGAGCGGCGGCACGGCGCTGGATTGAGCCTGCACGGACGGCAGTGTGTAAATATATCCGGCCGAATAAATCGTCGCCACGGCCACGCTGCAGACAGCCACCAGACGCTTTCCCATCTTGACGGGCATGATCAGAATTCCCCCATTCATCTTTCACGGCTTTCACGGCGGCGCACTCACTGGGAAGGAGTCTAGCAGCAGATTCTGAAGTATATCTGGCGTTCGCCGGCAGTAAGGGAGATTAACTTGAGAGAAGCTGTGCGGCGTACGCCGCTTATCGGTGCAAGACGGCCCGTACACCCACTCAAATCATAGATGATGCATGGGTATAAAACGCGATTTTACGTCACCATGGGTTGAAACCTGTTCAGCGGAAGGTTTGCCGGCATACGGTACAGCAGGATGCTTGAGAACAGGAGTGAATAGGCATATGAGTGAAAAGCCGAAACTGGAGATTGGACCGGGTTGGACACCCAATGAGGGCTATCTCACACTCGACATTCGCAGTTTGCCTCACATCGATTATGTGCTCGACGCCTCAAAGCCCTTGCCGTTTCCAGACGGATCCTTTTCTCGTGTGTTGGCGTGTCATGTGCTGGAACATTTCAGCCATGCGCAAACGCGCGCCATTTTAAAAGAATGGGGTCGAATCCTTGAATCAGGCGGCGAGATTGAGATTCATTGTCCGGATCTGGAATGGGCCTTTCGCAACTACGTTGCGGGAAATATAAGCTTTGGCGTTGCGGTTCTGAACATTTTTGGCGCGCAGGAATATGAATACGATTACCACAAGACGGGGTTTGATCTGTTGACTCTCTCCATTTTACTGGCGGAAGCTGGGTTTAAAGATGTGCGGCGGCTCAACCAGCCGATGGACGATGACGGCTGGCAACTAAAAGTGGTGGCAACGAGGCTGTGAAGACGTTGTAACAATTGCTGATACCACGTTGAGTGCGGTCTGAAACTGCACCTGCGAGGGAAACAAAGGAACATGTCTTGAACCGTGCTTGAGCCGCATACGGACGCACACTAAAAATACGCCGCAAGACTTCAGATTGTGTCAGAAACACAAACGTATCGTTCCATGGACACTGACGCGAAAAAAACCCTGTGCTTCGCACTTGACCTTCCCATGGTGGGAAGGTGTAGGGTTGTGAAGGAGGGGTGCATGATGACCGGACGGACTTACACCATTGGGGAGATTGCGAGACGATCGGGAGTGAACGCCCGCACTATCCGCCGCTATGACGCTGTGGGTTTGCTGAAGCCCAGCGCTCGATCCGCAGCGGGTTATCGCCTCTATGAAGAGGGGGATATCCGCAGACTCGATATGATCGTCGCCCTGCGCGCCGTGGGCTATAGTATTCCGGAGATGCGCAGTGTTCTTGACGAGGACGGCTCCGCTGTGCGCACAGCGATCGAACGCGCGGCACAGGCGATTGACCGGCGGATTGAGCGACTGTCTGAATCGCGAGAGATTCTCTGGCGGGCGGCTGAGGCGCAGAGCGATGAGGAGGGCTTCGAACGCGTTCGGTCTGCCGTCGGCTTTGCCGAGTCAAAAGGAAAAGGGCAAAAGACGGCTGCCTTGGCCTCCTTTCGACGTGCGCTGGTTCGGGTGTCTCCGCACGGACAGGAGTTGCAGGAAGAACGGTTGGATGTCGCCGTACAGACGCTGTCAAGTGTAACGCTCACACCGCATTCGGCCGACCAGGCATTGAAATGGAGCGAGGCAGCCAAACTGCTTCAGGATGAGACTCTGCTCCAGACGTTCGCAGGAGAAGTCCAGGCATTTGGCGAACGTTTTGGCGAAACGATCGCACAGGTGGATCAAACGGATTGGCGCCTGCGTATGAACGAATTGAAAAATCGCCTGCGAGAAGCGGCCGCGAAGGGTCTGGACCCCGGTTGTCCGGAGGCGATCGCCTTGGCGAAGCAATGGGATCAGCTTTTTGCCCAAGCGCTCGGATTGACCGGGACTGAATTCCAGCTCTGGAGACAGGAAACGGAGAAGCGGCTGAGGGAGACTCCATTGGCTGAACTCCAGCGACTCGCCTCGGAACTTAGACCGCATGATCCGGACAAGGCGGCGAAGCGTCTGTTGGGATCGGCGCGCCGCGCCGGTGCAATGGATCATGTGGACTGAACCACTGCCCTGGGTAATGACCAGAACCCAAGCCAAGGGCTTTACGGCGCTTTCAGGTACGCGGGGCGTAACATGTGAGTGACGGAAAAAACTGAGCAGTGCTGACGCATGAAGTTGAGAGCCCTTGACGGGCTTGGTTTGTTGGAGGGTTCCAAGAAAATTTTCTTGCAAATACCACTGGACAGGCGCAATCCCATCTGAGATGATAGCCTTGGAGATGAG
>JAJYTO010000196.1 GCA_021793015.1 Bacillota bacterium | reverse complement strand
AAATATCGCTTATATGGGCAATACCATCCCGATCATCTGGTACATCGGCATTTTATTGCTTGCGGATCTGATTTCGAATCGCTATGTGCGGGTCACGTTAGTCACTGTCGTGGTTCTTGGTCTTTTGAAATGGGAATACTATCCGTATATTTCGTGGTTTTCTCCGACAGCTTTTCTTTCCCAACTCGCAACCGATCTCGGAAGTGCCGTTCACAGCCTGTTGACCGGAGATGTGCGCGCGATTGGCGACGGTGTCCGGACGCTGGCATTTTTCGGCGTCATCACGTTTGGCACGAAGCTGTTGCAGGAGTGCCTGGCAAAACCTCTGCTCGTACTGGCGGCCCTCGTCGCGGGAGAAGTTGTGCTGATCGATGCGGCGGGCGCCTATGGCGTCAGGGATCACGTGGAGATCATCGTCTTCATGCTGATTGGTCTGGCGCTGCTGGCGCTCACGAACGCGCCGCGCCTGCAACTGTTTTCTGCGGCGCAGTCGCGGCGGGAGTTGTTGCGCCATCTCGCGATTCCCACAGGACTGGCCGCAATGATCGTGCTGACCGGGGTGGCGATCCCGAAAGCCTCGCCCAATTGGCCGAAGCCTCTGGCGTTGCTCAAGCAGTTTGAAACGGCTGCGTCATCCAGACAGTCTTCGCAGGTGTACGGATCCAATGACGCGAATCTGGGAGGCCCGTTCAAAGGCAGTCACAAGGTTTTCCTGCGTGTATTCGCCAACCAGCCGTCGTACTATCGCGGCGAGTCGCTGAACCAATACACAGGCCAGGGGTGGGTGCAGCCATCGTCAACCACAGCCAGGTTTGCGTCCGGGAATTCCATCCCCGCATCCCTGATTGCGCGCATGGGACCCGAGGCCGCGACGCCCGCCACCGCCTTGACGCAGCGTATTCAGGTGGTGCGCGGGCGCTATCCCGTTCTCTTTGGCGCGTATCAGATTGCCAGTGTGACGGCTCCGGGCGGACACTCCCATTTCACCGTCACCCCCCAAACGGACGCGGTGTCAACGGGCACGATCGGCCCAGGAGCTTCATACACCGTGACTTCCGACATGCCCGCGCCGTCGCCGAACGCGTTGGCGACCGTGCATGACGGGAACCTTGCGTACGCATTTCCCGGCGATCTGCAGTTGCCGCGGAATTTCCCGGCCCGCGACGTTCAGTTGGCGCGGCGGATCACGGCGGGGCTGCATGGAACGTACAACAAGATCGAAGCGATCATCACGTACCTGCAGAGCCACGAACGGTATCAGACGAACAATATTCCCTACCTGAAACCCGGCCAGGACTTTGTGGATCAATTTCTGTTTGTGACGCACCGCGGCTATTGCGACCAGTTTTCCAGCGCTCTGGCGGTGCTGGCGCGTTCCATCAACATCCCGTCGCGCTGGGTGAAGGGCTTTGTCACCGTGCCCGCGAATCCAAATTATCATGGTCCAGGGAATGAATACCTGCTGCGCGGGGTGGACGCCCACTCTTGGGCAGAGATCTGGTTTGCGGGTTACGGTTGGATTCCGTTTGAGGCGACGCCGTCTTTCGTGCTGCCGGATGGCGTTGCCAAAGCCGCCCAGCATGCGTCTCACAAGACCGCGGCGACGGCTGTACACAAGAAGCTGGCGGTGCAGAAGCGCAAAGGGCGGACAGCGCGCGCGGCGGCCGGCGCCGGCGCAACAGCGGTGGAGTGGGGTGCAGTGGGCGCCGTTCTGATCGTCGCGTTGTCGGCTGCTTTCGTCGCGCTGCTGCTGCGTCGGCGCCGGGGCGCAACGCGCTGGTCGACTCTCGGGATTGAATCGCTGATGCGCCAGTTTGTCCGCCGTTTTGGCGATCGGCTTCCTGGGCAAACGCTGCGCGAATACGCGTGCGCGTGTCGCAATGACATACTGCGTCGCGATATGCTGCGTTTTGTTGAATGGTTTGAACGGATTTGTTATGGTGGGCGGCAGGGGAGCGACTCCGTGGCTGAGGGCGACAGGCTGTTGCGCGAATTGACCAGGAGCAAGCGCATGACGCAAAAGAACATGGGCAGAGAGCAGCATGAATCGCAAAACGAAAGTTGGGTGTCATCTTGACAGCACATGTGGATCGGGTTGTCGTTCTGGACTTTGGCGGACAGTATAACCAGTTGATCACGCGCCGCATTCGCGACCTGCATGTATATTCGGAGCTTCTCCCGCATGACGTGGCGGCGCAGACTCTACGCGAACTCGGCGTCAAAGGGATTGTGTTTTCCGGTGGACCGCGCAGTGTGTATGAACCGGGAGCGCCTGTCGTAGATCCGGACGTCTATCGACTGGGCGTCCCCATTCTCGGCATCTGCTACGGGATGCAACTGATTGCCAAAGAGTATTCGGCGAGGGTTGAACGGGCGCACGCACGCGAATATGGACAGGCGCAGATTGTGGTCAAGGATCCTTCCTCGCTTCTGTTTGCCGGTACACCTGCCGCGCAGCGCGTATGGATGAGCCACAGCGACATCGTGGTCGGCGCGCCGGAAGGGTTCCGGGTGGACGCGGAAACGGGCAGCGCGCCCGTCGCGGCGATGAGCGACCATGAACGGCGGCTGTACGGCGTGCAGTTCCATCCCGAAGTGCAGCACACGGATCATGGAGAGGCGCTGCTCAACAATTTTCTCTTTGGCGTCTGCGGGTGTGAACCGAACTGGCGGATGGAGTCGTTCGTCGACGAGGCCATTGCGGAGGTGCGCGCCAAGGTTGGCGATCGCCGGGTGCTCATGGCGCTGTCAGGCGGCGTGGACTCTTCCGTGACGGCAGCGCTCCTGCATCGTGCGATCGGCGACCGGCTCGCCTGTGTGTTTGTCGATCATGGCCTGCTTCGACTGGGTGAGGCAGAGCAGGTGATGGACATGTTTCAGGGCGTGTTCCATATGGACATTCACAAAATCGACGCACGCGAACGATTTCTGGAGATATTGTCTGGAGTGACCGACCCGGAGGAGAAACGCAAGCGCATCGGGCGCGAGTTCGTTCGCGTGTTTGACGATACGGCCGCCGCTCTTGGCGATTTTTCCTTTTTGGGACAGGGAACGCTGTACACGGATGTGATCGAAAGCGGCACAAAAACGGCCGCGACCATCAAGTCACACCATAATGTGGGCGGATTGCCGAATGAAATGCGTTTTCAGCTCATTGAGCCGCTGCGCTCCCTGTTCAAGGATGAGGCCAGGGCGCTTGGGGAACAGCTCGGACTGCCGCACGACTTTGTCTGGCGACAGCCGTTTCCCGGCCCGGGACTGGCCATTCGCATCATTGGCGAGGTTACGGCGGCCCGCATCGCCATGTTGCAGCAGGCGGACGCCATCGTCCGCGAAGAGGTGCTGCGCCACGGGTTGAATCGCGAGATATGGCAATACTTCGCGGTGCTTACGAATTCGCACAGCGTGGGCGTGATGGGCGACGAGCGCACCTATTTTGCAACGGTCGCCGTCCGTGCGGTCACATCGCGCGATGGCATGACTGCGGAATTCGCCCGCATTCCGTATGAGGTGTTGCAAGTGATGTCCAATCGCATGTGCAATGAGGTGCCGGGTGTGAATCGGGTCGTGTACGACGTCACATCCAAGCCCCCGGCGACCATCGAGTGGGAGTAGCCGGAACGGGCGGGCAAGGTCTAGCCGCTTGCACGCCGCCGACGTCTATCGGGGCAGAGCACTTCGACCGGCAGCGACAACCGTATTTTTTATACGGCAATTTGTCTGCCGCTTCTGGGAAGTTGCCATGGCTGGCGGCGGCCGTCAGGCCATGTTGGTTTCAGGAGATCCAACGAGATATCATGTAAGGGGTGCAATCGGAGTGAGTCGTTTACACATTGGCGTCATCGGATGCGGGAGCATCGCCCGCCATCGCCATCTTCCAGAGTATGCGGGGAATCCCCGGGCTGAAATTCGGGCTGTGTGTGATGTTGTGCAACACCGCGCCGCCGAGATGGCCGACGCATATGGAGCCCGCGCGTATACGGATTATGCGGAGTTGTTGCGGGATCCTGACATTCAGGCCGTGAGTGTGTGTCTTCCCAATGATCTGCATGCGCAGGTCACGGTGGCTGCGCTGCAGGCTGGGAAACATGTGCTTTGCGAGAAGCCGATGGCGACTTCCCGGCAAGAAGCGCAGGAGATGATCGAAGCGGCCCGCAGGTCGGGCAAACTGCTGATGATCGCGCACAACCAGCGGTTTATGGCAGCCCATGCGAAGGCTAAGCAGATGCTTCACAGCGGCCGGCTGGGCGCGGTTCTGACATTTCGGACCACATTTTCTCATGGCGGCCCTGAGGGCTGGTCGATCGACGGCGCGGAGTCCTGGTTCTTCCGCAAAGCGGAGGCGTTTGTGGGCGCTCTGGGCGACCTGGGTGTGCATAAGGCCGATCTCGTTCGCTGGTTGCTGGAGGACGAAGTGGCAAGCGTATCGGCGTTCGCGTCGACGCTTGAGAAGCCGGCGGATGTCGAGGACAACGTCGTTTGTGTATTGCGTATGCAGTCCGGCGCGCTGGGCACTCTCACGGCGAGTTGGACTCATCATCCCGGGGAAGACAACAGCACGCATCTGTACTGTGAGCACGGCGTCATGCACGTGGCGGCCGATCCGTTGTATCAGGTCATCGTTCATTATGACAACGGCGACACGGAACGTATCGAGGCGGGACAGGTGGCGACAAACGAGAGCCAGACGGCGAGCGGCGTCGTGGACGAATTTGTGGACGCGATTTTCAGCGGGCGGGAATCCGCCATTCCAGGCGCAGAAGGCATGGCCTCTCTACAGGTCATTTTGGCGGCGCTGCGGTCAGCGCAGACAGGGCGCGCCGAGTCGATCGACTCGTAGCCGCGACAAACAAGCATCGCCGGTATGTCTTGCGGGCGCCTGTGTCTCCCTCCATCTCCGCCTCATCCGGCGGTGGCGGAAGACACAGGCGCCCTGTTTGTTTCGTTGTGAGTCCTAACGGCCAATCGCCTTGCGCCACACCGCGATGGTGTGTTCCCCATACAGTTGCATCCACCTTCCGTCGCGCAGAAACATCAGGGTTGGGAATTCCGTCACGGAAGCGCGCCAGTTGTGGAGCAGATAGTATACTCGGAATCCGCGCAAATGGAGAGCGGCGGTTTCCTGCGCCGTGAGGCGCTTGGCCTCCGCCAGTGTGGTGCCCTGCGCAAATCCTGTGCTGATGACGATCGGCAATCGCTTGAGGGTCTTTTGATAGTGGTCCAGCAACACGAGCGTACGCTGACAATGCGGGCACCAGTACGCCGCAATCACAGTGGGAAGCAGCTTTGTGTCCAACTGCACGCGCGAACCGCTGCCTGTCACGACGATCATGCGCCTGTCGGCCGGATTGACCGGAGAAGCATTGAACGTGTTGAGCGGTGTCGCCATTTCCGCTCTCAACAGGTTTTGAAAGGGCGGATTCGTATGATACAACCGCCATACCTGAACCCCCACAATCCCCGCCAGAACAGCGATGATAGTAAATATGGCGCCAAACCTCGTGCGAAACTGTCGCAAGTTCTCCTCACTCTTTCCCATCATGCGGGTTCTCGGGTTCTGTGCGCAAGCGGGTTCGGCCTGCCGACGGTCAACTTCAACGCCCAGGTACGCTGTGCAATCAGCCCTGCTGTCCATTATAGAACATTACAAGGGCGTCGACGGGGCGGTGCGCTGGAGCAAGTGAGTCGATCGTGCAACCAAACTGCGATTGATTCGTCAATCCATAGGAATGATCGGGTGATGGGTGATCGGTGATCAATTCAGATCCACGCGGGGAGATGACAATCATGTCTCGCAAGCGCCGGACTTACATCGTTGCTGCTCTCCTGCTGGCCATGGGTGCAGGCGGGGGCCAGTGGGTGCACGCGTCGTCGGCGCAGGCCGGCGAGAAAATGGCGGCAACGGCGCAACGATTTACGGATATACACATGATTACTGCCAAGCAAGGCTGGGCGGTGAACGGGTCTCGGATCTTCACAACGAACGACGGAGGAGTCTCCTGGACCAACGTTTCTCCTGCGCATTTCGTGGACGGATCTGGACAAACGGATTTCCTCAATGCCAAGACAGCGTACGCAGTATCCATCCCGCTTGGAAATCTGAAGAAGACTGAAGTGCTCATCGATCGCACCTCAAATGGCGGGAGAAAGTGGTACTCCACACGGTTTTATGTTTCGCGCGCAACATCAAAGGCCGGCGTTCTGTCGTCGCCGCCTGTCGTCAGTCATGTGGATTTTATCAATCCGCAGGTGGGGTGGATCTCGCTCATTGTTCCGTCGGCTACGGGGGGAGGACCGACGCCTGGCGAGGTATGGGTCACCAAAGATGGGGGAATTCAGTGGCGTCCTGCACAACTTCATCCATTGATCGGGGGATCCGCCTATTTTCTCAATACAAGAGTCGGTTGGC
>JAJYTO010000009.1 GCA_021793015.1 Bacillota bacterium | reverse complement strand
CGCGGTTCTTCAGCCTATTGTTCAGCTCGTGCATATCCTCCAAAACACATTCAACATACTTGCGAGAGTTGACTTCCCCGCCCCAGGGAACCCCGACATTTGCAAAAAGAACATCCCGATGCCTCCTGTGTGTTTCCCGCAAACACGGCCTAACCCATTATAACCTTGACTCTTGCCAATTGACGATATGGTATGTATTCATCCCCTTCGAACTATCTATTCTGCGAGAATATACTAATCATTTAATCCCTTTCCATCGAGAATTTGCTGCATACATTTTTCAACCCTTGACTCTCGAGTTTTGGATTGTTTGGGTTCAGAAAAATAAAGAATGTATGCCCTTTGCCGTCCCGGCGTCAATGCTTCAAAAGCAGTTTTCAAGGCAGGGGTTTCATCGAGTTTATTTTGAAATTCTTCAGGAATTATGAATTCTATCGTCTTCTTAAAATTCACTTCCAAACCGGCTTTTTCAACTTCAATGGCTTCATAAATATAGTCTTTCAAGATGGTTTCCATTTCAACTATTTCTTGAACATTGGTGAACCGAATCTGGCGCGCCGCCTGTACATTCTCCGTTTGTTGGATTAGAATCCTATGGGCATCCTGTAGCAAGGCACCTTTGTGAAACAGAAGCGCACAATATTCTTTAAATCCATGTATTAAAACTATGTTTTTTTTCTTAAACGTATAACAAGGATGCATCCACTTAAATTCTTCGGTCAGCTCACAGTCAAGAACGATATTTCTCAACTCCCCATATTCTTCCTTCCACTTTTGAGCTTTACTCAAAAATTCATCAACCTTAGGATTCATTCTGCTATTTGTCATCGAGGAACACTCCTCATCAATTTTTCCTTCAGTTTACTGTCAAGCAGACTTGGCTTGGAAAGTTACAGGGAGCTTACGCCGCTGCCCGTTACCCGAACAAGAACGGATCACCACCTGTTTTATAGCCCCATTATACTGGGCATGGGGAACCCGTCACGTTGTCTTTTTCAGATAAATCATATCCCAGTACTGCAGGCTTGGAACCGTGAAGGAGATGTATCTTTTCCCCTTGGATACGGAGTATGTGTACTTCAGTTGCGTAGCGGCCCCGTTTTGAAAATCAGGAGAGGCCGCATAGACACCCTGGACCTTCTCCTGTCCAACGTAATACTTAACCTGAACGTTGTGAAATGTCGGAGGCGTCGGCGTGCTGGCGGACGAATCCTGCCATAAATTCGTTGTCTGTCGGTACAGGTTGATTAGTTGAATCACCTCATACCCGCCTCCCGCTTTGGTGAATGCCCAAACTGTCTGTGGCAACCCATCCTGGCTGACCTTCAGTCCGTGAAGCGCCACACTGTTTTCCGTGTTCACCAGCCCTCCGCGAAGCAGATTTTCATAAGCCACCATAAAGTTATAGTAGGACAGCAATTTCGCTTTAAGAGCAGCGTCCATGATCAGGTTGTGATTCGGGAAATACGGCGCGTTCAACATCTGTAGATTGTCGCCGAGTTCAATATGGTCTCCGCCGCTGGCAAAAATGGTCGCATCGGCAAGAAGAACACCTGCGTTGTTAAAATAACCTGGATTCTGTCCAGAAAAGGAGTTTGCGTACGTGCTGTCCAGATAGGCAGCCAGAATCGCAGACTTTTTCCCTTTGCTCAAAGCGTTGATTGAGTCGATGGTCGTCTTTAAATCGTTGAATGTCGCCTGTCCTGAATTCGGCCAGCATTCCACATAAGCCACCGATTCATTGGAATGAGCGGCGACAGACTGCAAACCGTACCCCCCTACGTTATTAAAGATGATTTGCTTGCGCAAAAATCGAGCTGCATCATTCAGGAACGGAGTGAACGTCGCTTGCAAGTGAACTTGTTGGCCCTTGGCGTCAAAAACGGTTCCTTGATTACCCAGTTGGTCCACCTGCCAGCCATCAAACGGATAGGTCTTAAACACGTTGGCCTCCTGATGGAGAATGTACTGTCTCCATCCCGAATTACCGGGGTTGAACACGTCAATGGCGCTTGTACTCCAACCAGCGGGCATGGATACACTGACCTGAAGGGCGCCTCCGTTGTCATAGTAGAGGCCCCAGGCAGACTTCACGCCGCTGCCGTCCGTCTGGTATCCTGCCCAGGCGCCGTACATCAGATTGTAATTGAAGGAGGCCATGCCTAATTGATGTCCCACCTGAATCATGTTGAGAATTGTCTGTCGATAGTTGGTGCGCCCGGCTATATCATGCCAGGACGCAGCCGGATGCGACACGGTTCCCGCCAGCGGAATGTCGTGTTTCCACTGCCAGTCGTAGAATTGCAACCCGTCGATATGATAATTTTTCAGTTGAGCCAGTTCATGTTTCACCGCTGTTCTCGACATTTGAGGGTACTCGGATACAAACCCGTAGCGCGGAAACTTTACCCAACTCGATGAAACGTCAATCGCCGTGGCAACCCTTGCGAGAATGGACCCGGCTTGCGACCGTATAACCCCTCCCACAAAATATCCCTGGTAGTCTTTCGTGAGAGGAGTCCACGTCAATACATAGATGCGCGAACTCTTGCCCGGCACGGAAATGCGTTGGGGAGAAAGGGATCCTGTCGGCTCGCCCAAATGATTCACAGCAAGATAGAGGTTGCCCGATAAGATCCCATCATTTGGATTCGTTACAGTCACCTTGAATTTGACGGGCTCTGCAGGATTATAGCGGGCTTTGTTTGTCGTCATGCTTGCTTGCAAAGCAAGCATAGCGGTCTTTGGAACAGTTGAAAAACCCAGCGTCGTGATCAGGAGCATTCCGCCGCCCATGATGGTCAACCCCTTGCGCACCCAACCGTTTCTCATTTTATATCTCCCCCCGCATCGGTCTGCTGTGTTATCACGCCAAAT
The DNA here is from genome assembly GCA_021793015.1 of Bacillota bacterium. Lineage (GTDB taxonomy): Bacteria > Bacillota > Bacilli > Alicyclobacillales > SLC66 > JAKADD01. Next base: position 33,151 of record JAJYTO010000009.1, on the reverse strand, counting down.
AAACCCTCGCCTCATAGGGGCGCAGGTCAACCGCTCTGTCCGTCCTGTCGGCCGCGCTGTCATCGCAGCCGTAGTTGCACAGGATCAGTTTGAAATTTTCTGGCGCCATGTCCAGAGGCCAACAGAATGTCTGTGTTTCGGGCGTAAAATTCAATACGGTTACCAATTGGGCATGCCCCAACCGCCGTGCAAAAACATACATCTCTTCCTGGTCGGGATTGACCAATGTATAATCACCGTAAGTCAGGATGGGGGTTTTTCGCCGAAGTTCGATCAATCTCCGATAATAACTCAAGACGGATTCAGGATCTTCCATCTGTTGCTTGACATTGATTTCACGGTAGTTGGGATTGACCTCAAGCCACGGCTTCCCCACCGAGAATCCAGCCTGGGGATCATCGCTCCATTGCATCGGGGTTCGGGCGTTGTCACGGCCTTTGCGGTGAATGGCCTCCATGACCGCTGTGACAGGACGTTCTCCTTTGTCCATCTGTTCCGCATACCAATTCAGGGTCTCAATGTCCCGATAGTGTTCAATATCGGGAAATTGCACATTGGTCATGCCGATCTCTTCACCCTGATAGATGAATGGCGTCCCCTGCAAAGTATGCAGCAGGGTCGCCAACATTTTGGCCGACTGTACGCGATATGTCCCCTCATCGCCAAATCGGGACACAAGGCGGGGCTGGTCGTGATTGTTCAAATACAGGCTGTTCCACCCGCGACCGTTCAACTCCGTTTGCCAGCGGCTGACGATGCGCTTGAACTCGCTCAGTGTCCACGGTTGAACGTCCCACTTGCCGCCAGACCCAGAATCGATGTCCATCAGTTCGAATTGAAACACCATGTTCAATTCCTGACGGTTAAACCCGACGTACTTCAGAGCTTCTTTCGGTGTGACGGACAGGGTCTCGCCCACGGTCACGATATCGTAGCGGGACAACACCTCGGCGTTCATTTCCCGCAAGTAGGTATGCACATGAGGACCGTTCAGGAATAAAGAACCGCCCCACTCCAGGTCGTCCTCCCCAGGGGCGTTCGGCAGGCCCGGTACCTTGGAAATGGCGTTGATGACATCCATCCGAAATCCGTCCACCCCCTTGTCCAGCCACCATCTCATCATGTCGTGGATCTTCGCTCGCAGATTCGGATTGTCCCAGTTTAGATCGGGTTGTTTGACGGAAAACAGGTGCAGATAGTACTCATCGCTCGACCGGTCCAGTTCCCACACGGAGCCGCCAAAAAAGGAGACCCAATTGTTGGGGCGTTGACCATTCCCGTTCGACCGCCAAATGTAATAATCTCGAAAAGGGTTATCTTTGCTCTCTCGTGCCTGCAGAAACCATGGATGTTCGTCCGAAGTATGGTTCACCACAAGATCCATCACCAGTTTCATGCCCCGGCTATGCAGGCCATCCAGCAACGCGTCAAAGTCTTTCATGGCGCCAAAGTCCTCCATGATGCCGCGATAGTCGCTGATATCATACCCATTGTCATTATTGGGGGAGCGATACACCGGACTAAGCCAGATGACGTCGATTCCCAGCCACTTCAGATAGTCAAGCTTCGCGATAATTCCCTGCAAATCACCGATGCCGTCTCCGTTGCTATCCATGAAACTGCGCGGATAGATCTGATACACCACCGCTTCCTTCCACCATGTCCTCTGGACATCCTCGACTCGCTCGTCTGGCATTGCCAACCCACCCTTATCATTTGACGCTTTCTGAATCTGTGTTGTACGGAACAAATACCATGGACCACACGTCAAACGAAGGCACCGTCAGATGCAACGCCTTCCCGCGAACATGCGATGTCCAGTCCACGTCAGCGCGAATCCACCCCGGCGCTTCGGCGCGCTGGACAAAAACGCCGTCCACCGGATGATTCCACTCAATCGATACATCCAGCGGAGGCGCTGGTCGAAACGGTTCCTCGTGCACCGAGTTCCATTCCTCGTGATCCACCCACAGCAGGTTGATGAAGTGCAGGACTAGCCCCGGTTTTGTCAGCGTCACGCGCACCCACACCGTTCCCATGTCCGGTTCCAAGGAAATCGGGGCGCCTTGTATGAGCATCTCCTCGTTGATCCCGCCGACAAAGCTCCAGGACACATCGACCACATCCGGCGCGGACAGCAGGTCCGCGTCCGCGGTGACGATGTCGTACATCGCGCGCAGGGGATCATACAGTTCGGGAACCATGGTGTTGTAGTCGGGGTAGTAGGCCTCCGCCAGCATCCCTCCCGCTTCGCCCAACACCAGATGGTACCCGCCGCTGGCAAAAATCACGGCCGTCACGAGCAGGGCGCTCCTGGCGATCGCATCGGGTCGCGTCTCCTGCTTTGCGCCAAAGGATTTCAGGTACGCCGCCAGGATGACCTGCTTCGTTCCCGCCGCCTCCCGCCGGACCCTCTCGATGAGCGCGCACAGGTGGCGGTAGCGCACCATAGGCGGCCAAACCTCCACATATACAGCGTCCTGCGCGGAGGCGCTCACCGCATGGGTCGGATAGCCCGACACGGCGTTGAAGATCAGACCGGTCTGGTCGCCCAATGTCTCACGGCATGCATCGATAAAAGAGAGATAGGCCCCGTCCATCCACATCGTTGTTCCGTTTCGCCTCTGCGCCGATTTTGGAAAGCCATATTGGTCCAGGTGCAACCCGTCAAACCCGAACTGCACCACTCGTCCAAATTCCGCCAGGATATGCTCCCTCCACAGGGAATCCTCCGAGATGTCCATGAGAAAGAAGCGATCAATCAGCGAGTACTGGACTCCTTGATTGTCATAGATCCCCTGTTCCGGATGCGTCTGCGCATAGTCTGCCAGAGACGCGTATACCGCCGCGTACGCGATTGGCGCGGACTGGATCTCTCGAAGGGCTTGCATACGCGAGATGATGCCCTCGGTATAGAGTTTTCGGCCCATGGGATCCACAAACTCCGACTCCCTCGGAACGAGCGCGTCGTGACGCTCCATCCAATCATAAAACTGCGTGACGTTCAGGTGAAAGTGGCGAAAGAACGTCTGCATGTTCTCTTGCATGTCTTCTTGCATGTTCACCTGCGGGTCGATCGGCGCAAAGTTACAAAGAAAGCTGTAACGAGGAGCGTTGCGCCAATGCGCTCTGACGTCGAACGCGGTGCGCGCCGTCCACGACCCTTCCGTCCGTTGCAACTCGCAGGCCACATGATACCCACCCTCCGAAAAGACGCCAAGGTCAAGAATCCCTTGCTGACGCCGCAATTCCGACAGGGAGAGACGAACGGCGCGAACGCGAGCATGATGGTGAAACACCGTTATCGCCACAGCATCGTCATCGCCGCAGTCCTGCGAAATGGCCATAAACACTCGAACCGATTGCTCGGGTCTATACTGCGTGTACACGGGAAATACGTCAAACGGTTTCGAAGTCTTCAACCTGTCCTCACCCCTTCACGGCGCCAGCCATAATTCCTTTCACGATGTAACGCTGGAAGATCACGAACATGATGATGATAGGCGCCGTCTGGATGAGAGCGGCCGCGAAAAACTCTCCCCACTGCGTACTGTGTTGGCCCTGAAAAAACATCAGGGCAATGGGCAGGGTGAATTTGTTGGGATTTTGCAGGAAGGTCAGGGCCATCGTGAATTCATCCCAACCGCCCATGAAGTTGAACAAAACGGCCGTCACGAGCGACGGCGTCGCCATGGGCATCGCGACGCGCGCGAACAGCGTCCATTTGCTCCCGCCGTCCATGAGCACGGCATCCTCCAGTTCCAAGGGTATGTCATCGAAGAAGCCCTTCATCAGAAACGTCGTGAACGGGATCATGCCAGCCGTGTAAATCAGGATCAGCCCGTACAAATGATTGAGCAACCCCAATGTCTCCATCAATTTGAACTGCGGCAGGAGAAACGTCATGCCAGGGATCATCATGGATACCAAGAAAGCGCGGTAAATGGCATTGCGCCCAAAGAAGCGGTAACGCGACACAACAAACGCCACAGCGCACGCGATCAAGGTGCCCAAGAACGTCGAGACGACCGACACATACAGACTGCGCATGAAGTACCCGGCAAAGTTATTCGCCTGCCAAGCTCCGACATAGTTGCCAAACGACGCATGCTGCGGAAACAGGACGGGCGGGTACTGCAGCGACAGCTGATTGGGTTCCAGAGACACAACGGCCATATACCAAAACGGGAAAGCCATGATAATGGCAAACGTCAACAGAATCAAAAAGCGGATGGTTGTCGCCCTTGAGTTGACCCACATGTGTTAGCCCTCCCTCACGTTCAGGCTGCGTGGACGGAAGATCCAAAACTGAACCATGGTGAACAGGACAATGAGCACCGCGATCAGCCAGGACAAGGCGCTCGCATAGCCGAACTGCAGATTGGCGAAAGCCTGCTGATACATCCATACGAGGGGCACCTGTGTCTGGTCAGCCGGTCCGCCCGCCGTCAGAATGTAGATCTGGATGAACACCTGAAAGGCGCCCATAACCAGAAGGACGGTGACAAAGAACATGGAAGCGCGAATACTCGGCAGGGTGATTGACCAGAACGAATGCCATTTCCCAGCGCCGTCAATCGCCGCCGCCTCGTACAGTTCAACGGGCACCCCCTGCAGAGCGGCCAGAAAAATCATCATGGCCCAGCCGATGCCCTTCCACGATCCAAGAATCGCCGCGACCACGATCGCCTTGTTGGGATCGGCCAGCCAGGAAATCGGCGACTGGATGACGTTTATCGACATCAGGAGCCAGTTGATCAGTCCGTAGTCGGTGTTGAAGAGGTACTGAAATATGTACGTGACGACGACCCACGAGGTGATGACCGGCAAATAGTAGATCAGGCGCAACGTCGTCCGTCCCGGCATGGGTCGGTCGAGTCCGATGGCCACAAGAAGGCCCAGCCCGAGTTGGAGGGGCACGGACACCACCATGTACAAAATGGCATTGAGAAAAGCGGTGCGTACGATGGGATCGTTCAGAACCTGACTGTAGTTTTGCACCCCCACGAACTGCGCGGGGCCCATAATGGGCCAGTTGGTGAAACTCATGACAAAAGAATACAGGATGGGATACGTAGTAAAAACAAGAAAAAAAGCGAGCCCAGGAAGCAAAAACAGATAGATGGCGGCATGATGCCGCACACTTCTGTACAAGCGCTGTTTTCTTCGACGCAACGGCAGGGCACTATGGAACACAATCGTGTCCTTGGCCATATCTCCACCTCCACCAAAGAGAGCATCAATACGCGGCCAGGGGAACTTCAAAGAATCGCTCGATCACCAACATGGCCGCACCCTGCAGCCACACGTCCTCACTGCCGTCGTCCACCACGATCTCCACCTGATCGGCCAGATGGGGAAATACGGACTTGGCCACCACGTCCCGAACGGCATCCAGAAAAAACTTGGCCGCGACGGCTCCTTCGCCGCCGATGACGATCTTGTCGGGGTTGAACAAGTTGATCAGGTCGGTCACCCCGCAGCCGAGGTTTTCGCCCAATTCCCTATACAGCGACCGAACTGCTTCATCTCCGACTTGCGCCGCATAATACAAGGTGGTTGGCGATAACTTTCCTTCGTCAACCATGCTCTCGAGCAGGGTCGATTCCCCTGCCGCCGCCATCTCGCGGGCCCTTGCCATCAGAAACTGGTCGGACGCCAGCACCTCCAGACAACCGCGGCGCCCGCATGTGCATAGAGGACCGTGCCTGTCGATCGTCATATGTCCGAATTCTCCAGCGCCGCCGCAACTGCCGCGATACAGGCGCCTGTTCAAAATGATGCCTGCCCCAACGCCCGGTCCTGTGGTGATGCAGATCATGTTGCGCGTCGCGGCGACCGATTCCTGGAGCAAAATCCCGTATGCAAATGCATTCACGTCATTTTCAACGATTACATCCAGCTTGAGAAGCTCTTCAAGGGCAGCTCGAATGGGTACATCGCTCCAACCGAGGATGGGGCTATAGCGGCAGGCGCCTGTCTGCGGATCGATGAGTCCAGACGTGCTGATTCCAAGGCCGAGAATTGATCGCTTGGTCAACCGATGGGCTTTTCTCAGTTCTTCGACACGCGCCGCAATCAGTCCAACCACGACAGCGGGGGCATCTTCTTTCTCAAACGAAACTTCGACCATCTCCAATTGTCGTGCACACAGATCAAAGAGTGAGATCCACGCCTGCTGGGCGCCGATCTTCACACCGAAGGCGTAGCGAGCGGATTCATTGATCTTCAGCAGGCCCGGTCTCCGGCCCCCGCTGGAATCGCCTTCCCCCACTTCGCGAACGAGCTTGTTGTCCAGCAGTTCCGTCACAATGTTTCCGATGGTGGACAGTCCCAGACCGGTCTGCTCCGCCAGTTGCGGCCGCGATATTGGTTCCTGCGCCCGAATACGTTGCAGCACTTGCATGTTGTTGATCTCTCTCATCAGTTTGCGATCCGCTTTGGCAATTCCCATGAGTATCCCTCGCTCGTGTGTAAAGACAAGAGCGGAGTCTTGACCTCGACCCCGCCCCGTTTGCGGCTCTAAAGCCACGAATCAGTTGGAGGCCAAGAGCGCGTCCACCTGCTGTGTTGCTTGGTCCAGCGCCGCTTTGACCGATTCCTTGCCCTGGGCGGCCAATGTAACTGCGTTGCTGATGTCCGTGTCCACCTGACTGTAGTTCGGGATGGATGGTCGGGCCACGGCCGTATTCAGTTGCTTGCGAAACACATTGTAATAAGCGAGGCCCTTCAGCACCGGCGAAGGGGGCAGGTTTTTGAGCGTGGACATCTGGCCCGCCGCCTGCATCAGCGACTGCGCGTACGGCGACATCATGAACTTTTCGAACGCCCAGGCTGCCTTTTCATGCGCGGGATTCGTATTAAACACGCCAATGTCCTCGCCGCCCACAACGCTGCGAGATCCCCCCAGTCCGGCCGGGAACAGGGACATCTTATAATGAACTTTTGGATACTGCTGCTGCATGGTTGGCACGTCCCAGGGCCCTTCGTTGATCATCGCATATTGCCCCTGCGCAAGACCTGTCAGGTCGCCGTTGGCGCCAGGCAGGAGCCCCGTTATGTACCCTGCCTTGCTCAGACTGATCAGTGTGGTGATGGCGCGCACGGTTTTCGGACCGTTGAGATACCCGTTGGCGGTCTTCAAATTGGGACTCAGGACGGAGCCGCCAAAGGACGAAATCCACGGCACCAAACCCCACAGATCGGTTCCGCCTCCATCCATATACCCAAACGTCTTGGTCTTGCCCTGGCCGCCTGTCATTTTCTTGATATCGGCGATAAACTGCGCCATCGTTCTGGGCGGCTGCTTAATGCCATGTTTGGCGAGAACGGCGGTATTAGTAAACAGCACCGTCGTGTTGGTATCAAGAGGCAGCCCGTAGTACTTTCCATTATACAGGTTGGTGGACAGCGGACCAGGAAACACCTTCTTGCTGAGGGCGGCAAATCCGGGCAGGTTGTTCTGCACCATCAGAGTTCCCAGTTTCGCCAATTGCGGCGTCCAGATGATATCCAACCGAGCGACGTCCGGCAGTACGCCGCCAGCGGCGGATGTCAGCAGTTTTTGCTGCATCGCGCTGTACGGGAGCGTAACGTTTTGTACCTTGATCCCCGGATGGCTCCTCTCAAAAGCAGGGATGATATCTTTGACAATTGTCTTTTCCTCATTGTCAGTCGCATTGTATGCATTCCAGAACGTGATGGTAATTGGCGCCGACGTACGACGAACTGGCGTCCTTTGTGCGGCGGCCGCACCGGTCAAGCCGGTCATCGCGCCAAGAGCCATCAGCGTGGCCAAAGCAGGAAGAAAGCGTTTACCTTTCACACAAACACCCCCGTGATTTTTTGGTTTGATGCAGTAGTTCCTTACACGTTCTTGCCCACATGTGACTCAGGAAATACTACAACCACCCCCCATTGAAAATAACATACTACACTCACCGTCGAAAGTAAATAGTCTATTCCAGGTCTGTGATCGGCCTTCTTATTCAGGTGCAAACACTGAGAAATTACTATAAATCTTGTAATTTTGTAACCTGTCTTCATTGCCGTCTTGCCTATTTACTTTCGATGATACCTGTAGTAAGTTGTTCGTCGAGAGGGTCCTGTGGGTAAAATTGGGTGTCGAGAGGGCGGTGAGTAGAGAATCACTGCTTATTGCGTGAAGGCGAACCGCTTTCTCCCTGGACCGACAGCATCCTAAATACGAGGTGGTTTGGCCTGTTGCGAACAATCAGCAACGGAGACAACCACAACGAGGTGAGCAGCATGAATTCACTACCGCAAGTTGATGCGCTGACAACGACAAACCCCTCTTCCACTTCGGCGGCCAGTCTGTATATGTCGAACTGGAGCAACATCATGGGCATTTGGATGGCCAGCATGTTGAATCAAAACGATACCAGCAATTATGGCCCGCGATTGGGCGAATTTCACTATGCTTCCGATTGGCCGACGAATCAAATCGTGGACTACTCTGGATTCTTCCGAGACGAAACGAATGCCGTCAAGTACGACCAAATTCACAACTTTGCGTCAAACGGCTACCTGGAGTCGAGTGGCATACTGAACTCCCAGTACCTAACTTACAGCGGGTCCTCCCTCCCCGTCTCCATTTCGCGCAATTATGCGATGGTTCCCAACGAGAATTTCGTGGTGGTTCAATACACGCTCACCAACACGACCAGCAGCCCCATTACGTGGAATGTGTTGGATCAGGTTCATTTCAGCAACAAGAACTCTTCCAGCACCCAAACGGCGTATTATGATGCCACACGCAACGCGATTTTTAACAACATGTCAGCCAGCGGTCAGTATTATATGGCGTTCGGCGCACTGCAGGCGCCAACCTCCTATCAGGTTGGCAATGACTCGAATTCCGATACGAGTGACCCGACAGTGGGCGCTTGGTACGCCTTCGACAACTCGGGCGTTCTGCCCAATAACGCGAGCCTGACAGGGTCCGACCTGGATGCGGGATTCGAGAATAAGGTCACCATTCCCGCAAACGGCACGACCACTCTGTACTATTACCTAGCGATTGACAGCTCGTTGGCTGCCGTGCAGTCGGATGTCGATACCGTACGGGCGCAAACGGGCCCGTACAGGATTTGGATGCCACTTATCCGACCCCGACCGCTCTGAGTAATGTGTCGGTGAAGTACTATTATGGAAGCGGCACAGTCAGCAGCGTCGCATGGGCTTCTCCGGATTATCAGAACGGAAAGAGCTACGAGGTGAGTTACACGACAGGTCAGGACAGCGGGGGAAGTTATGTGACATTCACGGTTCCCAGTTTACAATATTGGGATATGATTTACCTCAGTAAATCATAGTTCCCCCCACTTATTCCCTGCCCTTATCCATGCGATCCGCGTAGAGCCTGAATATTTTCTGTTGTCATCTGGCGGATCGTCCGTTCCGACAGAGGAAGCAGCGCGACGACCATGAAGATGATTCCTCCGACCGTGGCAACCATTTGGTAGCCGAAGGTGTCAGCCAATGGCACCGCCAGTATCTCGCCTATGGGGATTGTGATGTAAGACCCAAAATCATCGAAGGCACAGACTCGTGAGAGCATGTCTTTTGGAACGGCTTGCTGTAATGAGGTGTCCCACGCTACTCCTGAGATGGTCGATCCAGCCCCAGCTAGTGCCGCAGCTATGATTAGGACCGGCAAGGCGTAACCTTGGCCAAGAACGACCATCGGTAGTCCAGCCGCAGCAACGGCAATCATGCCGTCGCGAAGTGGACGCCGCAGTTGGAATCTGAGCAGTGCCAAACTCGCTGCCAAGAGACCGACTGCCTTTATGCTCAGCGTCAATCCCCATCCAGCGGAGCCAAACGTGTGCTTGGCGATGATCGGTCCCAGCACTTGCCACACCCCCATCTGCACCGGGTTCATCACGGCAAATGCCCCGGTAATCAACCAGATCCAACGGCGACGCCGAAAGTACGACCAGCCATCGCGCATCTGCTCAAGTAGCGAATGATCAGTGACGACAGGATGGGAAGGAATGCGGACTCGAGTCATGCAAACAGACGCCATGAAGAAACTGGCGGCATCGATAGCAATCCCCCATCCCCCGCCGAGAGTCGCGACCAAAATTCCAGCAGCTGCTGGTCCGACAATTCTGGCAGTACTGCGCGATGTGTTTAGTAGCGAATTCGCCTGGTTGATATCCTTGCTATCGACTATATCTGGGATTATGCCTCGCATAGCTGGGGAAGTGAAGGCTCCCAATACGCCGTTTACGACTGCCAACGGGAATATCCAATACGTATTCGCCCCGCTAAGGACGATAGCGGCAATTCCTGTTTGAGATAGCCCAGAACCCAAGTTGCTAAGGAGTATCAGCATGTCTCGACGATAACGATCCGCAATGCTGCCACCGATAAGCACGATCAAGACATTAGGGAGAATTTCTGCAGCAAGAATGTATCCCAACAGATGCTGCCCTTGCCGAGCTTGAAGCACGGCAAATGCTAGAGCCACGGGTGTCATAGCGCTGCCAAATAAGGAAATGGTTCGCCCCATGTAGAACCATCGAAACTGAGAACCAGAGAGCGCCCCTGTTTTCAATAGAGATTTGACCATATGCTCGCGTGTGCCCTCCTTTATTCGTTCCCGGCCGGGTTCCACCATCATAAAATCTTTGTCAAAGCAAGTATAGACTTATAATTTTCTTTGATTTATACTAATATTATGGAAATCGAGGCAAGCCATTTTTGATTTGAGTGCTCCGTAAAACGAACGTATGTGCTGATTAAAAAAGATGCGCTCTATAAGAGTGCATCTTTTTTAATACCCGTATGATCCGCATGTAAACCATCAGGCGTAGACGCATATAGAGCTGGAGAACGGAAGTGAACGTATGTCCAACCACATCGACTCATTGACGGAGCGGTTTGATGCGGCTCTGTATATCATGATGCAAAACTTGGGTCCCCAGTTGATTCACCGCGCCCAGTTAGGTTTAACGCCAGGTCAGGTATTCATGTTGCATTTCATTCGCAAAGAACGTCAATGCCGCGTATCCACGCTGGCGGAAAAGGTGGAAGTGAATCCGAGCGCCATTACCGTCATGCTCGACCGACTGGAACACCGGGGTTTTGTCCGTCGCACGCGTGACACAGGCGATCGCCGAGTCGTTCTTATCCAGATAACCGACGACGGGGAGGAGTCGTTGAACAAGGTCTTGCACGTACGGAGCCAAATCATGCAACATTGTCTGATGCAACTGCGGCCCGATGAACTGGATTCTTTTGTGCAGACCCTGGAGAAATTGGCGACCGTCTCTGCTGCGATGGACATTAAGGAACTCATACAGGCAGAAAACCGTTTGGAGGAATAAATATGGCTCAATCAATCGTACAGACCTCGAACCGTATTACCGGTTCAAGAAAGTGGTGGGCGCTTGCCACCGTTCTCTTGACGATGTTCTTCTCGTCCATGGACCAAACCGTCGTGTCGAATGTGCACTTGGACTCAACGCCCAGGGCAGTGGTACAATGATTGCAGATCCGCGCCAATTGTGCCATTGGCAGACTGCGCGCGTGAAGAGCGGTGGCATTCGGAGTGAGTACGGGAGCGCTGCTTCGCAAGATCATTCATATTGACATGGACGCATTCTACGCGTCCATCGAGCAACGCGATCGTCCGGCGTACCAGGGCAAGCCCGTCATCGTTGGCGGCGACCCGCATGCGCGCGGAGTCGTTGCGACCTGCTCTTATGAAGCGCGCAAATACGGCATTCACTCTGCCATGCCCTCGCAAACCGCCCACCGCCTCTGTCCTCATGCAATCTTCCTGAAGCCGCGCATGGAGGTATACCGTCAGGTCTCCAGAGAGATCTTGGCCATCTTCCGATCTTATACGGATCTGGTCGAACCGCTCTCGCTGGACGAGGCGTACCTCGATGTCACGCATGACCGCCAGGGAATCGCCTCCGGCACGCTGATCGCGCGCGCCATTCGGGAAAAGATTTATCGGACGACTGGACTCACCGCATCCGCCGGAGTCTCGTACAACAAATTTATTGCCAAGATTGCATCTGACTATCACAAACCAAACGGGCTGACCGTGATAACGCCGGAACAGGCGCAAACCTTTCTGGATGCCGTGCCCGTGCGAAAGTTCTTTGGCGTCGGAAAGGTCACGGAGGAACGGCTCAATCAGCTTGGCGTTCACACAGGCGAGGATCTGCGCCGCCTGTCTGTCGAGGAATTGTCGAGCGTCTTCTCCGACAGAGGACGCGTGTTCTACAATCTCGTTCGCGGGATCGATCCCCGCCCTGTCGAACCGGAGCGGATTCGCCGCTCCATCGGGAAAGAGACGACCTTTCCGGTCGACATCGACGATGTGTCGCAAATGACCCGCATCCTGGAAGACTTGGCGCGCGGCGTAGAGCAAAATCTCAAACATCGCGCACTGCGCGCCCGTGTCGTCGTGCTGAAGATCAAGTTTGAGAATTTCCGGCAGATCACCCGCAGGATGACCACGGCGACTCCCGTGCAGACGGCGGATGAGATGAACGTGTACCTGCGCAGACTGCTGGAGCAGATCGACATGACGGCAAAGGTGCGGCTGCTCGGAGTGACCGTGCAGAATCTTCAGGACGAAGCCGCGGGCTCGATTCAGCTGACACTGTTCTGACGGCGAATCTGATGCGCGGCTAGTGGGCAGACGCCGATACGTACTGCTCGGCAGCCTCTCCGTACTGCACTCCGCGCACCGACTGCGCAGATCCGTTCGCCGTCAATCCGGATGAAGTGATGGAGACGCTCTGTCCGGGAGCACTCGCCGGCGCCGTCAGTTGGGCAGTTCCCGTTCCCCCCTGGATGGTGACCAGACCGCCGTTGGACAACGCGCCGCCGGCTGCTGGGAGCGACAACCGCACAGTCCCGTTGAAGTCCCGTACCGTATTCCCCTGGCTGTCTGTCACGTACACGCGTACAGTGTCCGTTCCGGAGAGAGGCGCCGTTCCCTTTAACAAGGCAATCTCGACATTCGCAGGCTGACCGTATACATGGATGGTCAAGGGACTCGCCGCATGGCCTGCAAAGGTCGCGTTGACTGTGTACACGCCGGGACTCACGGCGTTAAAGACGCCAAACGAGTTCACCGTGGCTCCCTGGCCCCCGCTGACTGTGGCGTGCACGTCCCTCCACGGGACCAGCATCGTCCCACCTTTTGTGGCCAGCAGGCTCAACGCGTCATATTGTCCCAGCGGGATGCCTGTGGCTCCGACCACCTGACTCACGCCTGCCCAAAGAGGGACGCTCAGGCGGGTTCCACTCCACGTCAGACCCAGATTCTGAGATTGCAATGCCTGGGCAACGGCATTGACCGGAAGATACACCGTCGGCTGTCCGCTTCGCGGGTCCTTTGCCACGAGATCTGTCGTATTGGCAACGAGTGCCCCATCCTCAATCACGTGGACAGACCCCGTTCCTGTCGGCGCCGGCGCGGCGTTCCCAAAGGTGGTGGTGATGTCCCACGTCCGATTCTCCCCGTTCCACCGCGCCAGATAACCAGCTGCCGCAAGCGCTTGGTCCACATACCACACGGGTACATAGATCATCGACGCATGGTCAGGTCCCATGACATTGAGCGCGTCGACATGATATGTCGCGAGGGAACCTGCGGAAATCGTGATGGGCAGAGCAACGGTGGACTGGGTTCCTGCGAAGGCGGAAGCCGGAGAAATCGATGATATCGCTGCAACGACCGCCGCGATGGCGCCTCCCGAGAGCACGCGGGTACAAACGCGTTTCATTGGATCACTCCCCTGAATCACTTTTCAATACAAAATACTGCAAGCCGCGCGTGTAACCTTTTGACCGCATGGCGCGTCTATCTCTATGAACTGCAGGCGCACGCTTAAAGCGCCTCAGCGTCAGGTCAAATTTCAACGTGGAGTGATGACTCATGAACTTTTGCGATCAGCCCCGGACAAGCGACCACTCGCAGCCAAGAAAGCCCGCACACACGACAAGACGCCGCCTCATGACAGGTGCGGCGGCCATCCTGGCGGGATTCACCCTCTGCGCGCTGGGCGCCGAACCGACTTCCTCGGCCAGCGCCGCAACCCTGCAAAATGCCCCGCCGGCCAATGCGCTGCTTGGCACCAATCTCGTCCCCGCCCGTCCCATCCCGCTTATTACCGGGACCCAGAGCTATAAAGGCGGCGGATCGACCATCCCCGTCACCGTCCTTCCCTTCACGGCCGGCGGGGAGATGTCTGGACCGACGCACGTTCCAAAGTCCGTATTGGCGCCCATTCCCGCGACTGTCGCCAAGCGGATGACAGCCTACCTGTTTCCGGTCAACAACTGGGAGTGGGCCTACGTGATCGGCCCCCGCGGGATGACTGGCAAAGCCGAAATTGCAACCGATGGCGGAGCAGGCTTCACTCTCGCCAACGCCGACGCCTCGATCGTCTTCAGCCATGTCGGAGGATCGGAATTCATGGCGCAGGGCGCGGCTGCGCAGTTCTTTCCGGCGGCTGGCGCAGCGCTCAATCGCGTAGGACTCGGCATCAAGTGGACGGCAAAGGACCTCTTGCATCCGGCGACGCTCAGCTATCGCTACAATCACCGCGTCGCGCTCTTTTCGTTCGCCAGCAACTCGGGCCGTTCCGTGTACGGATACGCCTTTTACCAGCCATCTTACATCGGCATGTTCAATATGCAGGCCCAGTTTTCCTTCAGCGCCGACGGCGCGGACACGAGCCTGGCACCCTACGTGATGGCCTCCGCCCTCTCCAACCTGACCCAGGTGGGTGCGTCGCAGCTCGCGGGTACCGTCCTGTCGTCGCCTGTGACCTCGATCGCTGCTGGAAACCATGTCTACCGCTTGCCTGTGCCAAAAGGATTCCCCACGCAAGGCATGGTACTCCCGACAGCCCGCGGCGTCGCCTGGATCGGCCAACCCACCTTCATTGACACAAATACCGATGCGGCGCGCGGGTTCACGCCGGCAAACTCATCTGTGCCAAGCGGTATGTTCTCCATCAACCTCGGCCCCGCAGGCGAGCCGACGCTTGGGCGCGGAAACTTCCGCACGCTGACAATAATAGCTCCGGCCCAACCGGGAGTCTGGACGAACGCACCGCTCTACACGTCTGCGAGGCTCCTGGAAACGGCTGGATCAAACTGGCTGCTCTACAGTGTCACCTACGCAAGCCTCGGGATGAACCAGCCCGCGGGCAACGCGCTGTACGCGATCAGCCTGCAGGCCAGTCAGCCTGTGCCCCGGCTCTTGACCTCCTTCCTGGGCGCGGGCGGCTATTTTTTCACGTACGGCACATACGGCCCGTACGTTGTCTACGACAAGGCCGACGACCTCAATCCGCAGGGCAAGATCCTACAGCACATCTGGCTGGTCAATTTAGGTACGGGGAAACGGACACGCCTGCCGTCCACGGCGTTGCGGAGCGGCGCCGTCACCGCGAACATCGAAGGTCGCGTCGTCCATGTGCACATGAGCCAGGGTTGACCGTCCCCTCTAATGAAACTGTTCAAACGAGATATTACCGAAACATTCCGCCGCCTCGACAGAGATTTCTTTAGGACGTACGGCGGAGATCCACAGCAGGGGATCTACCCAAGTTCTAGGATTGCGCGTTGTGCGCCGTCAATATATTATATAGCTAACCTAATCATTGCCGTGGGGGTGAAAGTGGCATGGGAATGCCGATGGGCCGCGGCGGCGGATCCGGGATGTGGGGAGCACACAGCTGGCAGATGCGGGAGTTGGCCAAGTCGGAGAAACTCGACTGGCCCATCTTGCGACGGGCGCTCGCCGCATTTGTGCCTTATTGGGGAAACGCCATCCTCGTGTCGCTGGTCCTGCTCATCACAGCGGCGGGTGGTGTCATCCCGGCCTACTTGACACAACGCATCATTGACAACGGAATCCTGCGCGGTCGACTCTCGGTGGTCATCGAACTGACTCTGTTTCTCATCCTCGTCGCGGTGGGAACGGGCTTGCTTGGCGTGCTGCAGACATGGCTGAGCAACCTGATTGCGCAGGATGTCATGGCGGATTATCGGCTCCAGCTGTTTCGACACGTGGAACGCCAATCGGTTGGCTTTTTTGCCACTCGCCAGTCGGGAGATTTGGTCTCGCGCGTCATGAATGACGTGGGCGCGATTCAAAGCGTCATCAACAACACATTGATCGGCTTCGCGAGTAATGTCCTGGTCATTCTCTTTACTGTTGCGTTTATGTTCAGTATGAATTGGCAGTTGGCCGTACTCGCCCTTGTCGTCGTTCCAGGGTTTATCGTGCCCACACAGCGGGTTGGGCGCGCCCGTCAGAAACTGCAGGGGCGCATCCAAGAACGGTTATCCACACTGACCGTCCAACTTACGGAGCAGTTCGGCGTAAGCGGGGCACTGCTCACACGCATATTCAATCGAGAGAAGCGGGAGACTGAGCGGTTCCAAGTAGACAACCGCGACCTGCGCAATCTGTATGTGCGCCAGAGTGTAGTGGGGCGCTGGCTCTTCATGTGGATTGGCATGTTTTCGTCGGTGGGACCCGCTCTGCTCTGGGGCTACGGGGGATGGCTGGTGATTCATCACCAGATGGGACTGGGCACCATTGTTGCCTTCACCTCGCTGCTCAACCGACTCTACTCCCCCTTCAGTCAACTTGCGCAGGTGCAGGTCAACCTGTTGTCGTCGATTGCGCTGTTTCGGCGTATTTTTGCCATTTTGGACATTGTGCCGGAGGTGGATGACGGGTCAGTCAACCTGGCGCCAGGTGCCGTGCAGGGTCGGATCAGGATGGAAGGTGTATCCTTCGCCTATCGCGCAGGAACTGAGGAATCGTCGCTGGCGCTGTCCCACATCACACTGACAGCGGAGCCCGGACAAATGGTGGCCCTGGTTGGCCCGAGCGGCGCGGGCAAGACGACGCTCCTCCATCTTCTCCCGCGCTTTTCCGACCCACTGGAGGGCAGGCTGCTCCTCGACGATTACGATGCGAAGAGTCTCACGCTGGACTCCCTGCGGTCGCAAATGGGGTTGGTTCCCCAGGACCCATTTTTCTTCCACGACACCATTCGCCAGAACCTGTTGTTTGCCAAGGAAGAGGCTACGGATGAAGAACTTCAGAGTGCCTGTGAGGCGGCGCAGATTCACGACATGATCGCAGGCTTGCCACAAGGCTATGATACGGTGGTGGGCGAGCGCGGCTACCGACTCTCGGGCGGTGAACGACAGCGCCTGGCCATCGCTCGTGTCTTACTGCGTGCGCCGCGGATCGTGCTGCTCGACGAAGCGACCAGCGCGCTGGATACCCTGGTGGAACGGCAGATTCAGACAGCTTTGACTGCACTAATGAAAGGGAGAACGGCAGTGGTGATTGCGCATCGCCTGTCTACCATACTGGCGGCCGACCTGATCGTGGTGCTTGAGCATGGTGGGATCGTGGCGCAAGGAAGGCATGCGGATTTGCTGGCGACGTGCGGCCTGTACAGACAGCTCTACGAGGCGCAGTTTTCCCAAGAAGGGCAAACCGGCGGTCTCGCCGCCGATCAACTCGATCAACTCGATCAACTCGATCAACTCGATCAACTCGATCAACTCGATCAACTCGATCAACTCGATCAACTCGATCACAAGGAAGTGACATCCGTTGCCTTCTGAAAAGGAGACGCAGAACATAACGGAAGCAGTGGAGACGTTCATGAGCGCGTTTTGGCGCATCAACCGTCATCTTCGTTCCGGCGCGCTGCAGCAAAATGGACAGCAGATCACACGCGTGCAGTGGATGATTTTACGCAATCTCAAACGCACCGAACATTGCACCATTGGACAATTGGCGGAGCGCATGAATGTGCGCCCGAGCACGATGTCGCAAATGCTTGATCGACTCGAAAAAGAACACTGGGTCACGCGTTCGCCGGCGCCAGACGACTCCAGGGTGCGTCTGATCCAACTGACCGAGCCTGGATTGTCGTTCATCCGCACCGTGGAAACGGTCTGGCAGGAGCGACTCGCGGCGTCTTTTTCGACTTTGACCCAGCATGAACAGACGACGCTGGTGGAGTTGCTCCACAAATTGGCGGACGCGACCAATATTGACCGATGAGCTATCGTGATCCATTTTGCCTGAAATGAGGAGATGCGTTTGCATCGGACGCCAATGTCTTCAGTGGTCAAGCAGCTTATTTGGAACTGGAAATGTCCATCGGAAATCCTGCGGATGTTCGCCCGATACAGGCACAATATCAACCCAGAGTGAAGTTCCGCAGTGTGGGCAAATATACCGCTCACCAAGAGGAGTATGAACGAATCGTGTCGTTCCGTTTTTTCAAGGGAATCTAAAAGTTATCCATTCAAAATGGGTTTTGTGAAGGACAGGGCCCGTCCTTTGCCAGAAGGTTAATGCAACATCTTGGGAGTCAAATCCATGATGAGTACAGCATCGCATTCAATGCCCAGTATCAGTCCAATGCCGCCTCAGTGAAAGCAACACAGGATTGATCAAATCAGGGATGAAAGGAATAACATGTATGCGTGCGCGTTCATCGCTCAAATGGGATAGGCGGCATCCGCTCTTGTCGCGACGGCGGTCGCGTTTTTCAAACAAGGCACGTCAAGATACTGAGACAGCCAAAATTCTCTAAGGGAGATGGACGGAATGCAATTTCATTCTCATCGCATGCTGAAACTATCCATGATCGGCGCCGCAACGGCGGTTACGATCACGATGGGAGCCACCAGCGCATTTGCCGCTGGATCAACGACGACGAAACAACCTCACTGGGGAATGGCCGACGGTGGACTGTTGGGTGAGACTTCCACACTCCTGAAGCTGTCCCCGGCCGCTCTGATGACCGATCTGCGATCAGGAAAGAGCGTGGCGCAGGTGGCGCAGGCCCAGAACGTGAGCCCGCAGACACTGACACAGGAACTGGGGAAATGGCTGACGCAGCAACAAAATACATCAATCTCCAAGTATGTGAATCGAATGTTCCCCGCACATCCTGGCAGCCCCATGATGAAGGCGGGCGCCGGACAGAAACCGGGTGGTAAAGGCAGACACGGGATGGCCGCTGGCGGACTGCTGGGCGAAGCCGCCACACTTCTGAAGCTGTCCCCGAGCACCCTGATGACCGATCTGCGATCCGGTAAGACCGTGGCGCAGGTGGCGCAGGCGCAAAGCACGGGTCTGTCGACCCTGACGCAGCAGCTCACCCAATGGTTGGCGACGCAGCAAAGCACGACCGTCTCTCACTTCCTCAGTCAGACGTTCCATGCGCCGTCCAACCACTCTCAACCGAAACCTCATGCTGGCATGAAAGCCTTTGGACCATGGGGACCCGGCATGATCGGCGGTGGACTGTCCAAGGAAACGGCGACGCTCCTGAAGCTGTCCCCGACCACTCTGATGAACGATCTGCGATCTGGGAAGAGCGTGGCGCAGGTGGCTCAGGCGCAAAGCGTGAGCCCGCAGACACTGACGCAGGAACTGGAACAGTGGGCGGCGCAGCGACAAAGCACATCGATTTCCCACTTTGTCAATCAAGTGTTCCCTGCACATTCCGATGGCTCTCAGACTGGGCCGGGCATCGGACAGAAACCGCATGGCAAAGGTAGACACGGAATGGCCGACGGTGGACTGCTGGGCGAAACCGCCACACTTCTGAAGCTGTCCCCGAACACCCTGATGACCGATCTGCAATCCGGGAAGAGCGTGACGCAGGTGGCTCAAGCGCAGAACGTGAGTCCGTCGACCCTGACGCAGCAACTCACCCAATGGTTGGCCACACAGCAAAGCACGGCCGTCTCTCACTTCCTCAGTCAGACATGGAAGTCTCCGGAGCCCCATTCTTCGTCAGCCTCCAGTTCGGGCGCTGGCACGACGGCGTAGAGTTCCGTCCAGACGCACATAGGCATGAAAGTGCCATGCACGCCACGGCATTTGTCAGAGTGAAGAAAGTCGTGTTCCGAGTTGCCGGCCCCCTGCGGTGCGACTCGGAACACGGCTGTTTTTGTGAAAACGCAGTTCAACTCGTTTGCCTTTTATGGACGCTTGTAACTACTCAACTGACTCTCGCCAAGGCGAACTCGTCCTGTTGCGGGCAGGTGCATCCTCAACCATAATGCGTTCCCCTCGTATCATTGCGCATTTACTATAGAAGGAATAAACTAGATGGTGTTCGGTGTTCTCAATCTCTTTTAAGCGGAGTGTGATTATCCTGACGTTGCTCATATTCATATTCATTTCCATCTGGCTGATCCTGTGGTTGCTTCCTATGATCCTGAGCGGTGTCTTGGCTCAGAAACAAAATCGCAACGTTTATCTATGGGTGTTCTTGTCATTCATTTTCGGCTGGATTCCAGTTCTGATTCTGCTTGCTTTCTCTGGAGCGTGAACGTGACCATTCATGTCACAATCACACAGAACGACGTTTTGCCGAGGAGTGGTTCCAGACACTATTTCTGAATCCAGTTTCTCTTATTTGGGCAGACCGACCATTTTTCTGCCATTGACCACATTCTCTGGATAATCAACATGATCCCTCAGTCTCACCTCCCGGCTGGTCATACAACTCACGCGCAGGCGCAACTTTTTCCATGTGCCGACCCGGTTCCGCGACGATTCGGTATCCAAATCGCGAGTACAATCCATGGGCGTCCCGAGTCACGAGATGGAATCGCCTCAACCCCTGCAAATCAGGGTGATTTGAAATGGCCTCCATCATCTTCTTGGACAGTCCCTTCCCCCGGTGGTCGGGCAGCACGAACACGTCGCCCAAGTAGGCAAAGGTGGCGTAGTCTGAAATGACTCGGGCAAATCCGACCATCGCATCGCCGTCATACACGCCAAAGCAGAGCGAATGGCGGATCGAGCGCTCTATAACATCTCTTGGAATCCCCTGGCTCCAATACGCCTCATCGTGCAGATACCGGTAAAGCGCGTTGATGTCGATCCGCTCCGGATCCGTGGAAATCATGCAACCGTCACTCGTCACTTCATAAATCTTCAACTTGCTCTGCCCCTTTCAAAGCTTTTAACCGTTCCTGCATTAACCGGGCCACATCTTGAGCCCCGAAGTCTCCCGACTCCCCCAGTCTGGCGGCAACGCGCCGCTGAATCTCGTCCGATTTGTTCTGGCTCAGCTTCGCTTTTCCTTCCACCCTGGTGATGTCTACCCGGAAACCGACAATGGCCTTCATCATGTTTCGATAAAACGGTTCATCAGCCTGGTACGGCAATTCTGAATGCGGTTCGTAAAATCTCACTGTCTGCTCAAGCAACCGTCCCAATTCCTCTTCATGGTCGATTACCCTGCATATCCCATACACATGCACCGCTACATAGTTCCACGTCGGTACGGATGCGGGCGCCTCGTACCAAGACGGCGAAACATAAGCGTGCGGCCCGGAAAACACGACGAGCGCCGTTTGTCCGTCTAGTTCACGCCACTGCGGATTCGCCTTGGCCAAGTGGGCAAACAAAACATTTTGCCCGGCATCATAGAGAAACGGAAGATGCGTGGCGAACGGTTGGCTCTCAACTGTGCTCGTCAAGAGGCCAAAACTGTGGGCGTGGATGAATCTCATGATTTCCGTCGGATCGTTCATTCGAAACGGTGTTGGTATGTACATGCTTCACTCTCCTCGCTGCGCGTCATGTGTCACCATCATACCTCACCATTCATCATTCGTCTCCAGCCAATTGACGCGCCTATGAGAATAGCGCATGATTTGTAGGCAGATGTTGGAAAATCGTCGCTCTACTCGTCGTGTGACGTCTCCTCTTCGCACAATAGGTCATCCAACTGTTCTCGCGACAGACTGAGATATTTCGCCACCATGTCAGAATTCATCCCATCATCCAGAAACCGCATCGCCATGTCCCGCAAGTTCTGCCGCCGCCACTGCTCCACCGCTCGCTCCACTTGGAGCTGAAGCATCTCAACCTGTGCTTCAGCTAATTTTGTATAGTGCACCACTTCCGGCACATCGATATCGTTCATCAACAGAGTGCCGGCAATCAGCGAGCGGGCCTTGACTTCACCAGCCTCGTACCCTTCTTTGTACGCCTCCATCCACTGCTTTTCCAGCCAACTGTCCAGTTCCGAAAAGGCCTGTTCGTAAATCCCGGTTCGCCTGTCCTTCCATGCACGACTGAATTTCATCATGCCGGACCCCGCGCTCACGAACTCCATATCGCTTAGATTCATTCTGCGACACCTCTGCAGTCAATCTGACATGAATAGCACAAAGGAAAGAAGGCCCTCCGGACCTTCTCCCCACTCCTCTATGTGATGGTCACGCCGGTCAAGGCAATGCAGTCGATCTCTATTGCATCATTCTCTCGCACTGGCGTTGCCGACGCGGCGTCAACTGTACTGCGCTAGCCGTCCGACTCCGACATTCTCGGGCTCAATACCTGCGCCATCGCCGGACTCGGAACCAGCGGTCCACGATGTCCAGACGGTTCGCCGGACTCCGCGCCCGTATCATCCGCACTCTCTCCGTGCGCGACGGGATCGCCTCTTCGCAGTTCCTCGTCAGGCATGCGCAACGGCACGACAAGACCAATCAGTTTTAGGATGATAAATGTGAGCACTCCGTCATAGGCAACGATGACCAGGAGCGCAATCAACTGAACGACAAACTGGTGCGGATTTCCGTATAGCCAGCCTGTAATGGAGGAATTGGCAGTCCCCTTCACGCCGATATATTCGACAATGTTGGGATCGGCGAGAATTCCGGTCAGGAGACCGCCAATCGCACCGGCAAATGCGTGGGTATGCACGACCCCCAACGTATCGTCCACTTTTTTGAAGATGCCGACGTTGCCCAGTTTGTTCATGGTCAGCCAGGGAATCACGCTCGCCACCACACCGATGATGATCGCACCGTAGCCATTCACATACCCCGCAGCCGGAGTGATGGCGACCAATCCGCAGATCATGCCATTGATCGAACCGACGAGCGACGCCTTCCCGGTATTGAACATATCCATAAACAACCACGCGACGAGGGCCACTGCGGTTGCCAGGTTGGTGTTAAATATAGCTGACGCGGCGTCCGCGTTGGCGAAGTAAGGGTCGCCGCCGTTGAACCCGTTCCATCCGAGCCATAGGATTCCGGCGCCAGCCAGAGCCATGATCAGGTTATTTGGCTTAAAATTCTCGCGATCCGCCTTGAGGCGCGGACCTACGACAGCCGCGGCGACAAAACCCGATACACCCGCCGCCACATGAATCACGTAACCACCGCTGAAGTCGACGGCGCCCATTTGGGCCAACCACCCGCCGCCCCACAGCATGAAGGCGTTGACCGAGTATACAAGCGTGGACCACAGCGGAACAAATATCATCCACGCCTTGAAATTCATCCGGCCAAGCACACCCCCTGCAAGAATGATCGGGGTGATAGCGGCAAAGACAAACTGGAAGTACACCATGGATGATTCAGGGAAACGAATATTTGGCATCGCGCCATTCAGCAGGGGTATGGAGGCCTGACCCTGCTCCATGATGGATGTGAGCACGCTTTGCGGCGCCCCAACGATCCCGGACAGAAATCCTTTTCCGGGAACGAGAGGATTGCCAAACCCCATGCGAAATCCCCACAACGACCAGACGATCAGCACCATGGCAAAAGCGTAAAACGCCATCATCGCAGAATTGATCGCCCACTTTTTCTTCACGACACCTCCATACAGAATGGCCAAACCGGGAACAGACTGCAATCCGACAAATGTGGCAGCCGTCAATTGCCAAGAATTATCGCCTGGCGATAGATACGATGGATCTGGAACAAACACACGGAACCCTCCTTCGAAATATGTTTTTGACGGCCTGCGCCCTCAGCATGCGCCCCTATGTGTGAGCAACATTTACAATCGTGCAATGGGTATTCGATTCGCGCCTCCCCATGTTGTGTCATGATTAGTGTCATATCCCTCCCAGAAAAGCCGTGATAAGTGTGAATTGCGGCGAATCATCAGTATTTATGTCAGTATATATAACATTACTCTTCCGGGGTGTCAATAGAATGCTCATTCGATATTTAGAACATATTTTCGCCGCATTTATGTCACATTTGCGCGATCTGATGAAAGCGTTCGCGATGCTCCACTTGTCGCATGATTTGGCCTCGGCTCAATGGCTGTGACCCCACGACCATATATGAGGTTGTCCGAAAAGGGTCGAGAACTCCGCGCTGCAGGGGCTCGGCTTGCGCCGGACTTCACCAATCCCCTGCAAGCGTCTTACCTCGACCCTTTTCGGACACGCATTATAGGGATGATCATGACAGCGAAGTCGCCTTATTGTTGCTGCCGGTTTGCCTGAAAATCCCGAAAAACCCCGCGCATCAGCGTCGGGGATATGGGGTTCATTTCATCTTCGTCGCCATGAAGGCGTGGGGAGCGTGGGGAGCGCCTCTGATTGTGGCGCCGCTTATGATCGCATCACCACAAACCCCGTGAGCTTTGGCACGAAGTATCCTTGCTTGTCAAGGACATATGCCAGAGCCTGGATCATGGAGGGCGGCACGTTGCCTCCGTCCGCTGACGACAATCCGATCAACTCGGCAGCCAGTTCCACGGTTTCACGATTGCTCAAAAATTGCAATGTGGCTTCCTCGGATTGTTCCAAGACTTCAGAATACGAATAGATTGCCCTATGGACTACCTGGATGTGATCCAGAAACTCAGGGGAATCTACGGACACAACCTCTTTCTCTCCATTTCGTCGACCGAGATGACGCTCACGAGTGGCCGGCAAGATTCCTTTCTTGCGCAAATCACCGATAATTCTATCAACCACGGTTTCTGTGACGCCCACCCGCCTGGCGATATCCGCATGCGTGTATCGGTTGGACAGAAGCAATCGTGTCACCTCGGATCGCACATCCTCGATCATCGGTGTCACCCCGTTCCCGTTGCGCGTAGTTGCAAGTACATACTATATCGTGACAAAGCATGGTGACATAGCACAAAATAACTATATATAGAGCGATAGAGAATTGCAGAGCTTCGTGAGACTATACTGATTATACTGAACAAATAGGGCGGGCTTTCGGGCGGACCGTCAGGCAAAAAGCGAGGAGGGTCGCTACACGACGCGATCCAACAGTGCGACCCACGAGCGGTCGGAACGCTGACGATCGTCGCGCGACGCTGCCAACCCAACTGTCTTCACAGATCTTTGCGCGTCTTTGCGGTTCCAAATCTTGCAGTCTTTTCCTTTGTCCCCCCTTCTTTGGCGGTCGCCGTTTGCGACGCTTTTTCATCTTCCGCTTCCATCTCAATCCCGAACATGGCCGAAATATCATCGTGATCAATCACTCTGCCGCTTTTCCTGCCTGATTTTTTTAGCAGTGTCTCTGATTTCTGCGCGATTGCCTTTGATACAAGATCATCGATATTGACACTGCGCAAGACAAAAAACAGTTCGGGGTTTTCATCCAGCCTGGCGCCGGCGCCGTAGAGGGCTGCTGCGACATGCTTGCACATGGTCGCCCAGTCAGGGCAACTGCAACTGAGGGATATTTCCTTGGGAGCAGGGAAGAGCCCCTTCCCCTGGACAGTAAACAGGTCGGCAAGCGCCTTCGGAAACTTTCCTTCAATCAGTTCCTGCAATGAATCTATTTTGCCCTCACAGGCTTTTGTGATCGCCTCCCATGTGGTCTTGCCCAGCGCTTGAATGGCAATCTCGATCCGGTATGGTTTTGTCTCGCTTCCCTGTACCAGAGCGGTGATTTTACCCGGTGTGATCTTCAGATCCAGCACGGCGCCATGGCGGACATAACTGCGTCCTCTCCCGATGCGGTTTGCATAATCCGAATAACTCTCCAGGTTGCCATTCCAGGCTTTTCCCCACCATGTCCTCGCCAGCTTGCTTCCGTCCAGAATGACGGGAACGATGTCGGAGTTTTTGCTTCTCAGTTTTTCCAGACTTTTTTGCGCCTTCGCCCTCTTTTCCGCCACCGTAACATACTTTGGATACCCATAGCGGTCAAACGCCATGTGAATCACCCCGATCGCCACTTTATAGAGAGTTGCCCGAATCGGACACGTACTATAGGGAAAGTCTGAATAAATCCATCAACTGCCTGTTGTCCATTTCGGTGATCCAGGTTTCCTGCGCATCCGGAATGATCTCGTTCGACAATTTCGTTTTTTCCTCGATCAGCAAGTCTATTTTCTCCTCTATTGTACCCCTTGTGATAAACTTGTGCACAATGACATTTTTCTGCTGTCCGATTCGGAATGCCCTGTCTGTGGCCTGGTTCTCGACCGCCGGATTCCACCACCGGTCAAAATGAACAACGTGGTTTGCCGACGTAAGATTCAGTCCCACACCGCCCGCCTTGATGGAGAGCACCAGGAACGGCGCATATTCCTCGGCCTGGAATTTTGCAACAATGTCTCTTCTTTTGGCCACAGGAGTTTCTCCGTGCAGCACAAGCCCTTTGCGGTGAAACACAGTCTCGAGAAATTCTTTCAGAGGCTCGGTGATTTCTTTGAACTGTGTAAAGACCAGGACTCTCTCCCTCTTTTCGTAGATGGTTTCGCAGATCTCGCGCAACCTTGCATATTTTCCGCTTTCGCTTTCCGCAAATACGCCCTGACCGAGATATTGATCCGGATGATTGCATATCTGTTTGAATTTCAGCAACGAAGAGAGGACCAGCCCTTTTCTTTCTATACCTGCCTCCGCGGATTCAAGCCTTGTTTTGAGTTCCTGAACAAGCGCTTTGTAAAGCGCCGCCTGCCTTTTGGTCAGCGTCGCAAACGTCTTCATTTCTATCTTTTCGGGCAGATCGGCGATGACGGTTTTGTCCGTCTTCAATCTTCTCAATATGAAGGGACTCACCACCCTCTTCAACCGCGAATATCCTTCCTGGTTTTCCTTCAACTGTTTTGTGAAATCGGAAAACTCCTTTGCACTCCCCAGGAGTCCCTTGTTCAGGAAGTCAAACAGAGACCACAGGTCCGAAAGGCGGTTTTCAATGGGGGTTCCGGTCATGGCTATTTTATAGACCGCATTGATTTGCTTCACGGCTCGCGTTTGTTTGGTTCCCGGATTCTTGATTGCCTGGGCCTCATCCAGTATCAACGAATTCCAGGCGACATCCTTCAACCAATCGTAGCGCAACAGCATTCCATAAGTTGTAATACACAGATCATACTCCTCAAGCAGTTCCTTGTCCCCGCTGACTGCAGCCTTGTTTTCGGAAGGATGCAGCACCCAGTATTTTAATGAGGGTGCAAATTTTCCGATTTCATTCATCCAGTTGCCGATGAGCGACGCCGGGATCACCAAGAGTGTCTTTTCATGCTTTTGGCCCCGAATATAGTTAAGAAGCGCAATGGTCTGGACTGTTTTTCCCAGTCCCATGTCGTCGGCAAGACACGCCCCCAACCCAAGCGTCTTCATAAAATAAAGCCAGGCCAGCCCTCTTTGCTGGTACTCCCGCAGATCGGCGCGAAAATCTTCGCCGCCGGGAACCGTTTCTATGGCATCGGGATGCGTCAACTTTTCGACAACCGTCGCGAGCCATTCACCGTTGGTGATTTCAATGTCACAGGCTTCTTCGGGAATCTTCATCAATTTTGATGCATTTAACTGAAAGCGCATGGCTTCAATCATGTTCATATCCGTCTTTGCCATGAGTTTCTGCGCCTGTTCATAAGCCTGCAGGGTTTCTTGCAGCTTTTGGTGATTCACCTCCACCCACTTACCCTTAATGAAAGCAAGTCCTTCGACCCCGGAAAGCAGTTTTTTCAATTCCTCGACGGTAATGGTTTCTTCCCCTATCGCCAATTGGGCATTGAAATCTACCAGGGCGCCCAACCCCAAGTGCGAGGGGGTGTTATTGCCGATACTGACGGATATCCGCAAGGAGTTGGCTTTATTTTTCCACCAATTAGGAATGCGGCACAGGATTCCGGCCTCTTCGTAAAGCGGAATTTCCTTCAGACAGGTATATGCTTCAACGCCGGTCAGTCCAAGAGGATGAAAAATCTCTCCCGAATCCACAAGTTCCGAGATGAATGCGCTCTGTTCTGACGCCTTGTTCACTGTTGACAACAGTTCCAGGAGCTTCTTGTTGTCATCCCTGTATTCTTCGAGCGCATTTTTCAGAGGAAGATGCTGTGTTCTCCCTTTTTTAGTCATATGGGAAGAATAGGTTGCCAGAAAGGCAAACGGATAGTCTTCCTTCTTGCTTTCCACCAGATGAAAAAAGATTCGGCCCACAGGATGAATTCCGGAGCTTTGCGCGGCGAAAAAATCCGCAACACTGCCGATGAAATCCCTGATTTCAGTTGAAAACACATCGTTCAGTCTGCGCCAGACGTTCTCAATCCAGTCCCGATTC
Source organism: Bacillota bacterium (assembly GCA_021793015.1). Classification (GTDB taxonomy): domain Bacteria; phylum Bacillota; class Bacilli; order Alicyclobacillales; family SLC66; genus JAKADD01. The sequence continues at coordinate 4,783 of JAJYTO010000009.1, read as the reverse complement.
AGGTGCTCCGCTCCGCTCATGTAGGGTGCGCTGCGCACAATGTGGTCCATGTCATCCGCGTCCGGTTCAACAATGATTTCCTCTCGCAAAGACTCAAGATCCGAGGTTTTTGAAAGAGCTTTGACAAAAGACGCTGCTATGACGCCGAGGAAATGGACCGAATCCGACAGTGACGCAGATTGGCCCGAGAAACCCAGATAAAAGAGAGATTCGTAAGCATTTTCCTTGAATTTTCGATACAACTCATCCTGCAAAAGAATGACCTTGCCGTCAATCTGCCCCTCCGTTTCCTGCCAGTCAAGTTCAAATCCTTCTCGATAAATCAAAGCAATCAGTTCTCTATGTATTTTATCGCCACGGGCGTCATCGACCGCAACCACCGCTTTCATCCCTCACTTCACACCGATGCTTCATTTCGCCTTATCCCGGAAAATGCGACATCGCTTGTGCCCGCCGAACGGCTCATGCATGCCGCTGCCGCTCAGACAGCCGCGGCCTAACGGCCGCTAATACTCGCTGCATCGGCATGCATGAGCCGTTCAAGTCCGAGAATCGCCGCAGGCGCATTTTCTTCCCGGTTGTTGATGGTGCGCAAGTGAGATTTTGCTTCGCAAAACTCAGGCATGAATGTCTATCCCGCAACCATTTCGCATTCGTTTTGATGGATGCGTATACAACGAACCGGTTACCGTCATTATAGACCTCTTTCACCTCATCTTCGACACGACGCCGCGCTTCACACGCTGCCCCTCTCTCAGCCCCAGTCGTTCGCAGGCTCCCGACGGCAATTCGATCGTGTGAACGGCCCGTTTCGCGGTCACGACCTTTCCGGGGGGAACTCGGGCATGTACGGCTGCCACGCATCCGTCCGCGTCAATAAAGACCACATCAATCGCAAACCTCATAAAGAACGTGTGAATCGAATGACAGGCATCCAACCATAAGCCTTCATCGCTCGCAAGCGATTTTTTCCCGAGAAGGCCGCGCAGACGCGTAAGAAACGAGTCTGCCACCGCCAATCGCGAAACGATGACTCGATCTTCAATCACCCGGTCGCCGCTTCCCGAATCTGCCACATGCGGCTGCTGTCCGTCTGGATCTGACTGAAAGGTGCACTGGGGATCGCAAACTGGGGCCCCCACATAAAGCTGCTGCCAGTCCACGCTGCGTAGCCCCCTTACCTGAGAATCTGCATGATGTGCAAAACGGCAGGCCCCAGGATGATCATGAATAGCCCAGGAAATATGAAGAGCACGAGCGGAAACAGGATCTTGATCGGCGCCTTCATCGCCTGCTCCTCCGCACGCTGGCGAAGTTTCCCGCGCACCTCTGTCGCCTGCACCCGCAGCACCTGTGCGATGCCCATACCCAAGCGATCCGCCTGGATAATGGCTCCGGCAAAACTCCCGAATTCGTCCAGGTTCATGCGCGCCGCCGCATCCCGCAACGCTTCCCGACGCGTCTTTCCGAGGCTCATCTCGGCAAGCGCCTGCCGCAGTTCCAAGCCTAACAGGCCGCCCATATTCTTCACCGTGCGGGATAACGCCTGATCGAATCCCAGTCCCGCCTCCACGCTGATCGTCAACATGTCCAACAGGTTTGGCAAGGCTCGACGGGCGAGCGACTGTTGGTTTTTGATCGTGCGCGTCAAGTAGAGACGGGGTCCAAGAATGCCCGCAATCACAAGGACCATCGCGACCAGGAAACCGACGGTGGATCCAGTCGCCGCCCAGACAAACGCGCCCATGACAACGGCGACGGCCAGAGCGCCCGCGCGCGCCAGCAACCAGTAGCGAACGGCTTTCGGACCGCGAATTCCCGCTCGTCTCACCTCCGCTTCCACCCTCTTGAAGTAGTCTGCAGGCGTCACACGTTCAATCCATCCGATTAACCGCTTCACAATGGCAGTCCCTACCTCGCGCACAAATTGCCGCGTATCCTGATCGGGTTTTCGGATGATTTGATCGACTCTCTGCGAGACGGCCAGCTCTCGCCGCCACATCCACCATAGCCACCCGAGAAAAAAACTGAACGCCGATGAGAAGCTTAGAATGGAGATCACCGTTTTGCCTCCTTGACCAGTCGCGTCACTGTCACCCTGGTGTCAAACCTCGATTCGCACGATATTGCGAATCACAAGCGCCCCGAGCGCCTGTCCAATGACGGCGCCGACCACCATCGCGATGCCTGCGGAGTTCTGCCACAGAGTAGCGATATAGCTCGGATTCAACAAAAATAACGCCGCGGCGATACCCGGCGTCAGGAGTGTAAAAATCCACAGAGACATCCTCCCCTGTGCGGTAAGCGTGCGAATCTCCCCTTTGATCCGAATCCGTTCCCGAATCGTCTCGCCCGTTATATCGAGCACCTCAGCCAAATTGCCTCCAACTTGCCTCTGCACGAGCACAGCGGCGACAATCAGGTCAAAGTCTGTCGACGCCACGCGTTCCGCCGCATGAGTGAGCGCCTCCTCAACGCCGACGCCCAGACTCATCTCGCGCAGCATGCGTTTAAATTCATCAGCCATGCGTCCCTTCGTTTCACTCGCAAGGATGTCGATCGCCTGGAGAAACGAGTAGCCCGCCCGCAGGGCGCCTGCAGCGACCGTGATGATATCGCCCAGGCTATTGTCCAGTTCCCGGCGCAGAACAGACCGCCTTCGCGCCGCCAGAAGCGTCGCAAGAACGAGCAGCATGCACTCCACGATGACCGCGGGAACCGCATTCCTCGCCAGCAGTCCGATCAACAGCGGCGGCGCGGCGAATACGATACCGACCAGACGCCAATGGGCGGACGACAACGTGATGCCCGCACTCTCCACCTGGCGGTTGATCCGCGCAGCCACGCTTCTGAACATCGTCTCCCGCCGTTTGCGAAATCGCGCCTGCGCGCTCGGTCCTTCCGCCGGCTCGCCGACAGAAGCGGCCTGTGCACTCTCCGTCTTCGTCACCGCCCCGGCAAGCGCGGATACGCGGTCTTCCAGGCGCTGTCTTCGCCACAAAAGCAAGCTGAGTCCTGCCCAGAAAATCAGGAAGCTGCTCATAAAAGCCAGAACCGCCGCCATGGCGTTTCACCCCCCTCACAATGACCTGCCGTTCTGCAATCGGTCCCGCATACCAGCACGGGGCCGGCCCTCGCTCTGGAGTTTGTGCTTCACAATGAGCTACCGCGCTGCAATCGGTCCCGCATCCACAAACCAGTCAAGATTCACGGCGAGCCCCGCGGACCTCAACCGCTCCGCGCAGGAAGGAACCGTCCCAGTGGGGCGATGGCGCCCGAGCACCTTGCCGTCATGCGATCGGCCCGTTTGTTCAAATTCAAAAATATCCTGAAGAACGATCTGCTCGCCTTCCATGCCCAACACTTCCGTAACGTGCGTGATGCGCCGCGTGCCGTCGGCCAAACGCGACTGTTGCACGATCATGTCAACCGCCGATGCGATCTGTTCGCGAATGGCGCGCATCGGGAGTTCCATCCCCGCCATCATCACCATGGTTTCCAGGCGGCGCAGGATATCCCGCGGCGAATTGGCGTGCCCGGTCGTGAGCGAGCCGTCATGCCCCGTATTCATCGCCTGCAACATATCGAGCGCCTCGGCGCCCCGAACCTCGCCCACGACGATCCGATCCGGCCTCATCCGCAGAGCGTTCTTGACGAGATCGCGAACAGTTACTGCGCCCTTGCCCTCCACGTTTGACGGCCGCGTCTCAAGAGTCACGAGATGGCGCTGCTGCAACTTTAGTTCCGCCGCGTCCTCGATCGTGACGATTCGTTCGCCGTCGCCGATGAAGTTCGACAGGACATTCAGCGTCGTTGTCTTGCCCGAGCCGGTTCCCCCCGAGACGACGATGTTGAGGCGAGCTGTGATCGCCGTCTCCAGAAACCGCGCCATTGGCGGCGTCAGTGTGCCAAATCCGATCAAATCGTTGATCGAAAACGGTTTGGCCGCAAATTTGCGTATCGTAAGACACGGACCCTTGAGGGCCAGAGGCGGGATAATCGCGTGTACGCGCGAACCGTCCGGCAGACGCGCATCGACGTAAGGCGTGGCGTCGTCAATGCGCCGCCCCAGAGGCGCCACAATTTTTTCGATCACCCGCATCACATGCTCGTCATTCTTGAACTGAACGGAAGTCTCCTGGAGTTGACCAGCGCGTTCCACATACACTTGGTCATGCGCCACCACCATGATTTCGGAGACCGTGTCGTCGTGAAGCAACCCGTCGATCGGTCCATATCCGCGGATTTCCGCCGTCAATTCCAAGAACAGCCGTTCATGTTCCGATTTGGTCAACACCACGCTCTCATCGAGCAAGAAGCTGTTGAGAAGACCGAGCAGAGTGGCTTCGTCGGCGGCGTCCGTCTGTACCAGATCGTCCACAAGGCGCACGTGAAGCTTGCTCTTTAGTTGTGCGAAAATTTCTTCTTTCGCCACTCGGGCTCCTCCCGCCACATCGCTCTCCGGGGACGCCCTCACTCCGTAAGACGGGCTTTGCTCCGCAGTCAGTCCGCTCAATTGGCGTTTTTTCTCCATACGCTCAAGCAGCGACACGTCGCATCACCTCACTTTCCACAAAGACCGTCGGAGAATCCCCAGGCGGGATGCGGCGGCGCTGCCCCGGCGTTCCTGGGCCAACGTTTTCGTCGCCAACAGATTGATGTCGCGCGCCGTTCTGGTCCGCCTTGGGCCGACCAGAAGGGGCACTCCGAGGTCAGCCGCCTCACCGGCTGCTTGCGGTTCGTAGGCGATGGTCGCATAGATCTCAAGATCCAGGACTTCGCA
>JAJYTO010000195.1 GCA_021793015.1 Bacillota bacterium | reverse complement strand
GCCCCGTTCCAGAAGCAACAAACCTCATTCTTTGTATCCTGCGGACAGGAGTGACGGTCCACCCGGTTCCACCAACCCGAACTCATGCGTCAGCACTGCCGCAGACGTCGGGTGGCGGCATTTCGTGAACTCAGTGTGATATGATGAATTGACCAGCCCGCGAATCTCCATGCCCACGAAATTGCATGGCATAGTTGAAAAGATCCAAATCCAGGCGATCCCGGTTCCGGGAAGATTCGAAAAAAACGGGGGGAAGAAAAGTTAAGATGATCTACCAAATGACAATCACCCTCCAGGACATCGACAAGCCGATATGGCGGAGGTTCCAAGTGGACGCCGGCATTACGTTCCACCAGCTTCACAAGGTTTTGCAAGTTGTCATGGGTTGGGAAGAGTACCATCTCTATAGTTTCGATTTTACCGAGAAGCTCATTTTGCTTCCAGATCCCACATTTCCGCCAGGTGGAAAAGTTGAATACAATGCCAGGCGGGAAATAGTGCAGCAGCATCTTTATCTGGAAGGCCAGAGCCTCATCTATACCTACGACCTCGGGGACAACTGGGAGCATAAAGTGGTGTTGGAGAAAATACTGACTGCTCCGGCTGATTATCCTCTCCCCGTCTGCCTGCAGGGAGAAAGAAGCTGTCCGCAGGAGGATTGCGGCGGCGTCGCTGGATTTGAACACATTCAGGAGATATTGGGGGATTCAGATCATCCCGAGTATGAAGAGACGGTCGTCTGGTTGAAAACAGGCTATGATCCTGAACGCTTTAGCTGTGCAGAGGTCAATGTTCTTCTGCAAGAGCGGGCAACTTCATTGAACCCGAAGCAACCTCAGGTGCAGGCGCCATCGAAGCAACCTCCCAAATTGACGGTGGCGGGCCTGAAAAAGAAACTTCGGAACTCTTCACAACAGGAACTGGTCCAATTGCTCGCGGAATGCTTTGCGTCAAGCAGACAGGCGCAACAGTTCCTCACCGTCAAACTGCTGGGAGAACCGGCGATTGAAGCGCTTTTCAAGATATACGGGAAAAAGGTGAGGGATGAATTCTTCCCCGCGCGCGGTTTCGGAAAGCTGCGATTGGGTGAGGCAGAAAAAGCGATCAAAGAATTTGAACAGATCACCAGCAGCAAAAAGTACACATTGGAACTGATGTTGCTGTATGTGGAGATGGGCGTGGACTTTACGAACACATATGGTGATATAGACGCCCGTTTTTACGAAAACATCGAAAACATGTATGTAAACGTGATCAATATGGTGAATGAGGACGATGGATACGAACTTTTCGAAGAGTATGAAGAAAGAATCGCCAAAGTTGTTGAAGATGCCGACGGGATCGGCTGGGGGTTCTACGACACTCTCCAAAATCTAAATTCTCGGATAAGATGGATGTAGGGTGGTATGGCGTTCAGAGGGGGCGCCCTCGTGCGGAGATTCCCCAACAACGGATTACCATGACTCTTGATCCCGCTGATGTGCTTCTTGATAAACGTCGTCCGGGTGGCCAACCATCCGTTTGCCGACACAAAGCACCTGAATATCTCCATCTTGTTGACGAAACACAATACGCATATCTGCCCTCACTCCTTTTGGAGGGCGATGTTTGGAATGGAATTTTACACGCCGCCATCCGAGTAGAGGTGGTCTCTTACACGGCACACCCTCTTCTGGATTCTCAACGATTCGCGTGATCATGAAATCAAAGCAACGAGACATTTCCGCATAATCTTCAGGGGTGGAATACCAACGTCTTAATCTGATCCGGTCTACACGAAGGACATCTTGGTGAAGTCTAACGCTCATTGGTATCTTCCTCAAGGACTCCAGGGCGGTATTCAAGCCACTCAGAAGCTTCATCCGGATTGCGCGACGCCATTACTTTCAGGAGCTGTGTCTCTTCCAGTTCATCTTCAAGTTCCTCAATGTATTTCGCCAATCGTTCGTACTGTTCGTAACTCAGCATAATCCCTTCCAGCTTTCCGCCAAAGTGAACGGCAAGGTATCTCTTTTCGGTTAGATCTTGACGCAACTTGCGCAATGGGTAACTCTTCAACTGATTAGCGGGAATGATTTGGTCTTTCGAGAAAGCCAATGGCACTTCATTTGACACTGGCGCAGACCCCTTTTCCAACATTGAAATCACCTCGATTTTCTGGCATAAATACAACGCGAAAATCCAATCGTCTTTATCATATATATTGTACCCCAAAAACAACAGGGCTGAACTACTCCAGTGGCTCAAATTTCGTCAGCAAGTATTGGGCGCGTGAACGCGTCGAGTGGCAGGGAATTGAAATGCCTGATGGGGCCATACTATTTCCGGGTGATCACTTCATGGAATCCGCAAAAATCTCCTTGCTCCACGCGTGTTTTCTTATGATCGCCGCGATCGCAATTCCCCTGCACGTGACGATTGTTCCCGTACTCCTCCATGCCGCTGGCCGAGACGCCTGGCTGGCGGAGGTGGCGGCATTGCCGCTCGTCGCGTTCTACTGGTGGCTCATTGTTAAAATCGCGCGCAAGGCTTCCGCGACACAGCCCATCCTTCAACAAATCCGCTGGGTGTGGTTGCGGGTTCTTGTGATTGCCGTTCTGGAACTTTACATCGTCTGGTCCATTGCCAAAGAGGTGCGGGAATGGGCTCAGTTCAGTGTCATCGTGACCCTGCCAGGCGCTCCGGTCGTGCTCCTCATCATAGTTATTCTGGTCGCCAACGCCTGGATAGCCCGAAAGGGACTACCGGTCATTGCGATTACCATCGGCTTTCTCCTGCCGGTAGTCTTTCTCTTAGGCAGTACCAACACGCTGTCTACGCTGTCGGAAAAGGACTATGGCGTACTCTTTCCGGTGTTGGAACAAGGAATCGCTCCAGTATTGCAAGGCGTTGAGGTAGTTCTGCCGGTGGTGGGCGAGTTCTTTCTGGTGCTGTTCATCCTTCACCATGTGAATGGGGAAAAGGCCCGTTCTTTTTTCCCGTGGCTGATCACCTTGGGCATTCTTTTCGGCGCCATCGGGGTTGGGTTGATGGCTGGTCTCCTTGCTGAGTACGGCCCGGAAGAGATCATTCACCACAGGTATCCGGCTTTTGAGGGATGGCGTATGGTGACGTTCGGCACGCGCTTTGAACGGCTGGATTTTCTGGCCATCTATCAGTGGATCGTGGGACTCTGTGGGCGAGTGATGCTTTTGCTCTTCATTGGGAGCGATGTCGTTCGAAACAAGATCGCGTCCCGTCTGATCCTGATAATCCTGACACTGTGCAGTATAGCCTTTGCGGCGTGGTCGCTTCCCATGGACATGGCCCAATTCACTGACCAATTATACGCGAAAGTCGCTATGGGCATTGATGTGTTTCTGCCCGTCGTCTTTGCAGTGTCGTTATTTTGGCCCCGTCGTCGACCAGCGCGGGGGGTTGCCCCATGAGTTCTCCTATTTCCAAATCGCTGAAGGCCAGTCAAGATTGGCTGCAGGAACATGTGTTATCCCACTGTCAGGACGTAAAACCCTTCTCCTTTTTGTTGGGCGACGATGCCGATGAACATTTCGTTCGCGTATGGGGCGTGTATTTGGACGGAAGCACCGATGTTGAACGTGTTACGCAGACCTTTATGCCACTTTTGCAAGAGACCTTCAGGCGCGGTCCGTACAATTCCCTTCACGAGTTCCGGGATCATCTCAGAGCGCCGGACGCCTCTGTGGCGACTGAGTGGAATGGCGCTGTTGAGGCCCTTTTCGGCGGTCAGGCATTGCTCTTTTTGGACGGCTATGAAGGCGTACTGACCGTGGACAAAACGAAGAAACCAGAACGGACTCCTGAAGATCCGCCAATTGAGACGTCGATTCGGGGGCCCCGCGATGGACTCGTGGAAAACATCGTCGACAATGTGGCCTTAATCCGCAAGAGGCTGCCAACGCCCGATTTGTGTTGCGAGTATTTTTCTATCGGCCGCCGCTCTCACACCCGTATCGCCCTTCTCTACATGCGAGACGTCGCCCGCCCCTCGCTGGTCGACGCGGTCCGGAGTCGACTTAGCGCCATTGCTGACTTGGATGAACTCACAGAGAGCGCACATTTGGAAGAGCTTCTCGAAGACCGGGCGCTCACCTTGTTCCCCACCTTTGACTCCACACAGCGCGCAGACAAGTCGGCGGCCGTTCTGTCGGAAGGACGAATCGTTCTGGTCACTGACAATTTGCCGACGGCGCTCATAGCGCCAGCCACTTTGCTGCAACTGTTGCAATCAGTCGACGATTATCAGGATCGATTCCCCTTTGCCACCATGACCCGCGTTCTTCGGTGGGTGGGTTTGCTCATCTCTCTGATCCTGCCGTCGATCTATGTGGCCAGCACTGAATACCACCAGGACACTCTGCCGATTTTCCTTCTGCTGTCGCTTGTCAGCGCGCACCGCGGCGTTCCCTTTCCTACGCCGATCGAGGCTTTTGTGATGCTTATCATTTTTGAATTATTTCGCGAAGCCGGGTTGCGGTTGCCGCGAGCCGCCGGACAGACCGTCGGAATCATCGGAACGGTTGTGGTCGGCGACGCGGCGGTTCGGGCAGGACTCGCCAGCACCGGGATGTTGGTGGTCATGGGCATTACGGCCGTGTCGACGTTCACCATCCCCAATTTTACCCTCTCAAACGCCGTAAGCATCCTGCGCTTCCTGTTCCTGATCATGGCCACCCTATTTGGAGATATCGGCATTGTCCTTTGTATCGTTCTTTTGGTGGCGCATTGGGCCGGACTCCGTTCTTTTGGCGTCTCCTATCTGTCCCCTTACTCCCCGTTTGAATGGTCCGACTGGAAAGATACGTTCATACGCATCAAATGGACGCGGATGAACATACGACCGCGATCATTGCGGAGTGCCGACCATGTGCGGAGGGGGGCGCCCAAAAAATGACCGTCTCCGTCCGGAAAACTTGGCGTTGGATAGTGGCGCTCCTCCCCACTCTTCTGACCACCGGGTGCTGGGATTCCGCAGGACTCGACAACATTGCGTACATTCATGAAGTCGCCGTCAGTTACCGCAAAGGGGTTTACACCATGTACGCAACGATCTTAAATGTGCCCGTGGTTACCGAGACCAGCGAAAAAGCGATGTCGGAAAAAGCCGCTCCTGTCTACGTCGTGCGGGCACGGGGCAACAGCTGGATAGAAGCGGTCAACAACCTGTTCCCGACGAGCCCCAAGCGACTGATGTGGTCGCAGTTCACGACTCTCATTCTGCACGAAAGCCTCCTAAAAACCCATTATCTGGATGTCGTCGACCCATTGTTACGTTACCGGGAAATCCGGCCAACCGTCTGGGTATACGGCACGCGAGTGCCGCTGGCCAAACTGTTCCAAACGAAAATGCCCCTGGAATCCAATCCGCTCTATACGTACATCAATAACCCGAACGAAGTCAGAGTGTTCGGCCGCGTCTTTCCGTCTGTCAGGATTCACACGTTCCTACGCGAATTGAATGAACCAGGGATATCTCCATTGCTGCCCGAATTGTCTATGAATACGCCCAAAAGAGTGACATGGTACAAAGAACACGAAAAGATGAGTTTCATGACCGTCTCTTCCGTGGGCGTTTTCTCCAATCGACGCTTTGTCGGATGGATGCCGCGCAACGCTTTGATGGGGCTCATGTGGGCGCGCACCGGCGGCCTTCGCATTCCTCTATATATCCGTCGCCCCCTGATTGCCACAGTGTATTTGCATTATAACAAGGTAAAAATCAGTTCGGTGCAACGACATGGAAGAACCTTTTTCACCATTCGCATTCGCGGGAAGGCGGACTTGGCAGAGCAATCGCAAGAAATCCAAGTCCAGCAACTGACCGAACAGATTCAGACGCGCATGGCCGGGGACGTGATGAAAACGTTTCGAGCGGGTGTCGCCCTGCACAGCGACGTACTCGGTTTGGGGCAACAGGCCTATCGGCGATATGGCTTTCTGTGGCCTTTCCACACAAAGACGGAGGCATTACGTTCGATCAGGTTGCATCCGGATTCCCTGCAGGCGGTGAGCGTGACACTGATCCGGGCGCATTCTGGCATGCGATTTGTGATGCCTCCATAAGTCCTATGCCTTGATCCGTTCCCGCCTACACCGCGACCGCCCGCAATTCGTCCAGCACATCCTGCATCCGCAACTCCATGCACGCCATGGAATCATCCGCCGCCCCGTAATAGATCCGCAGCCTCTCATCCACGACGACCGCCCCGCAGGAAAACACAACATTGGAGAAAAATCCGGAGGTCTCATACTGTTCTTCCGGAAGCAGCAGCGGATGATCCGTACGAGCCAGCACCAGCGAAGGATCATGAAGATCCAGAAGAGCCGCGCCGAGACAATAGCGATCCCGCTCATCCACAGCATGATAGATCTCCAGCCAGCCGTCCGGCGTACGAATCGGCGCCGCGCCCGCCCCAATCCGCTTGCAATCCCAAAAATCCCGGCGCAGCCCGAGCAAAAAACGATGGTTCCC
>JAJYTO010000194.1 GCA_021793015.1 Bacillota bacterium | reverse complement strand
ACATCGACATCGGCGTTCAGGAGGGCGCCTCGCTGGTGCGAGACGGGCGCAACGATAAAGAGACTGCGTCGGACGGGTATTTTGTGGGCCCGACCATCTTTGACCGAGTCAACACAGGCATGAAAATTTGGCGTGACGAGATTTTCGCTCCGGTCCTCTCCGTCGTTCGGGCGGAGAGCTTGACGCAGGCGATTCAAATCGCCAATGAATCTCCTTTCGCCAACGGAGCTTGTCTATATACAAACAGCGCGAAGGCGATCCGCCAGTTTAGAGAGGACATCGATGCGGGCATGCTCGGCGTCAATATCGGCGTCCCGGCGCCGATGGCGTTTTTCCCGTTCTCGGGTTGGAAGACCTCGTTTTATGGCGATTTACACGTGAACGGTCGCGACGGCGTCGAGTTTTACACAAGGCGCAAGATGATCACGTCCCGTCTCTAAACTCTAAACGTTCTCCGCCGTGACGTCATGAAAGGAGGTGATTGTGGCCAGGCATAGGAACGTAGTGACTCTTAGAGTACCGACTCCAAACTGAATACACACAAGGGGGGATTACCATGTCCAATGAAAAGGGAGTTGCCGCAATGAATCCGCTTGCAAGGCTGGAACGAATTCCGATTTGGCCGCACGGATCGAAATTATTGATTATGCTTGGTCTCGGCTATTTCTTCGCCTTCTTCGACATCACCAATGTGGCGTACGGCATCCCTGTCATCACCACACAGTTTCATTCATCCACGAACTTGGTGGCTCAGTCCATCAGCTTGAGTCTATACGGGTATATCGCAGGGGCTATCATCGTCGGTATTCTGAGCGACTATTTAGGCCGAAAGAAGGCTCTGCTCATTGGGATCAGTCTCTACACCATCGGGTCCTTCGCAACCGCCTTCAGCCCTAATGTGCTTTGGCTGATTTCCTTTCGCTTCATCGTCGGCATGGGCATTGGCACCATGATTACGCAGGTCTCTACGTACATGGGGGAAATTTCCCCTGCCGCTCTGAGAGGTCGCTTCACGGGACTCGCCAACGTGTTTGCTTTCGCAGGACTGGCGGCCGTTCCGTTCGCGGCTCTATGGCTGGTTCCCGAGTATGCCGCAGGCTGGCGAGTGCTTCTCTTCATCGGAGGTCTCGGTGGAATTTTGATGCTGTTCATGTCCGGGCAACTCATTGAGTCTCCGCGGTGGCTGCTGATTAACGGACACTACGACAAGGCTGTCGCTCTCGTGGAAAAAATTGAAAAACAAGCCGTTGCGAAGCTCGGCGGCAAGGAACTGCCGTCCGTCATCGATATGCCTTTTGAAGAAAAGGCTCACGGGTTCCCTGTGCTGTCCCTCTTCAAACCGCCTTACTTGCAGCGGATGGTGATTCTGCTCATATACTGGATTCTCTGGTACACAGGAGACTACACCTATCTCGGCCTGGCGCCCACATTCCTGGTGGACAAAGGATTCAACTTAGCCAGCAGTATTGACTTTTCAGCCATTTCCGGCATTGGGTTCATCGTGGGCGCCCTGTACGTCCTGTGGTTTGGAGATCGGTTTGAACGCAAGATTTCCCTTATCGTCATGGGAGCGATCGGCGGCGTCTCCATGGTTGTGGTGGCGTTTGTGCCTTCTCCCGTCATGATCGTCATCGGCGGATTTCTGTTCACGACCACCATTGCCATGTTGTCGATTCTCGGCTACATCATTACCGCAGAGCATTTTCCAACACGGGCCCGCAGTTCCGGATTGGCCATGTGCGACGGAATCGGTCATGTTGGCGGCGCCATTTCAGCTCCGCTCGCACTTGCCATCTACGGTGTGTATGGATTCTCAGGAGCATTTTCCATGATGGGGCTCGTCACTCTCGCATCCCTCCTCTTTATGGGATTCACCATCAGAGCGACGAGGAAGTCCCTGGAAACCGTTACCGATGCGACGTACGAAGAGGTCGCCGTCATTCAATCGTGAGCCTGGCCCGGCACAGGCGGATCTTCAACTGACCATCAAGCGGACCTCCAACTGACCATCAAGATGAAGCGAGGGGAGGCAGGCATATGATTTCTGTCATCGGACTCGGAACGATTGGCTGCAATCTGGCGGAGTGGATGGAAAGAGACGGTCTTGATGTGCGATCATTCGATGCGAAAAATACTGCAGGTCAACATCTAAAAGGCCGTTCTGACTCGCTTGTCGAGGCCGTCAAACATGCGGACATCATCTTTGAATGCGTGTCGGAGTCGCTGTCCGTCAAACATCAAGTACTCTCTGCCATCGAGGACGCATGCCCCGCCTCGTCTGTCCTGGCCAGCACAACGTCCGCACTTTTGCCCTCCGCACTGGGCAAGGCGTTGCGCCACCCTGAACGATTGGTCGCCGCACACTTTTGGAATCCACCCGCCTTGGTGCCGTTGGTGGAACTTGTTCCCCATCCCGCAACGAGTTCCGGGACAGTGCGCTCGATGTGTGAGTTTCTCGAAGCGATGCATAAGAAAGTGGTCGTTTTACAGAACGAAATTGAGGGATTCGTCGGAAACCGATTACAATGGGCGTTGTTGAAAGAGTCCATCTCGTTGGTTGCTTCTGGAATCGCGACGTTCAGCGAAGTGGATGAGATTGTGAAGCAAGGATTTGGCGCCCGACTGGCTGCCCTGGGTCCGTTCACCGTGGCCGACCTGGGCGGACTCGACGTGTTCCTGTCTCTCTCAAGGTCCATCGAAGGAAACCAGGATGCGGCTTTGTCATTGCCGCAACGATCCTTGGCCGATCTCGTCGAGCGCGGCGACCTGGGCGCCAAGATCGGCAAAGGCTTCTACGAGTGGAGCGAGGAGAAAGTGAAGCTGGCAACGGAGCAACGGGACATTCTTCTGCGTCACCTGTCACAAACAAGCGCGCGCAGCGAAAAAACTTAGGGGAGCAGTGATAATCCAAATTAGGGCAGGCGCGAAGCGGTGCATATAGCGTCCGACTAAAGCCTCGGACGCTATATCTGGAGTCGCTGCATCTGGAGTCACTGCGCCTGCATTGAGGACTTTATCACTGCTCTCCTAGGGTGCAGAGCACGTCTCCAATCGTCAGGAGCCGCTTCGGTACAGACGCCGCCGCAATCGCTGTCAAGAAGGAACGAAACCAGATGAAAAGGGGACTTTGCAATGAAAACTCGCGCGGCTGTATTGTTCGGAGCGGGATTTGAACAGCCGTACGCCAAAAGCGTTCCCTTGAAGATTGAGACATTGGAGCTTGATGCCCCGGGATATGCGGAAGTGATGGTGAAAATCAAGGCGACAGGGTTATGCCATTCCGATTTGTCCGTGATTGACGGAACCCGTCCGCGACCCATGCCCATGGCGTTGGGGCATGAAGCGGCAGGACTGGTTGTCGAGGCGGGGGAGGGAGTCACTGATTTAAAACCGGGAGATCACGTTGTCTGTACATTTGTTCCCAGTTGCGGGCATTGCCTGCCGTGCCAGGAAGGACGCCCGGCCCTTTGCGAGCCGGGCGCGTATGCGAATAATCAAGGCACGCTTTTGAGTGGGGAAAGACGGCTGCATCATGAAGATCGCGAGATACAGCACCATCTGGGAGTGTCCGGGTTTGCTGATTATGCGGTCGTCTCCCGTCGTTCGCTCGTTAAAGTGGATCCGGAGATTCCCTTTGAGATGATTGCTGTTTTTGGCTGCGCAGTGATGACGGGAGTCGGCGCAGTGGTGAACACGGCCCGCATTCCATTTGGCAGCACGGTGGCGGTCGTCGGGTTGGGCGGCGTAGGACTGAGTGCGTTGCTCGGGGCGGTTGCCGCTGGAGCCTCGAGAATCATAGCCGTGGACATCAATCCTGAAAAATTGGACTTTGCCAATCGAATCGGCGCCACCGATATATTTGACTCCAGGGATCCTGACGTGGCGGCCCGGATCAGGTCTTTGACGGGTGGAGGAGTCGAGTATGCGTTTGAGACGGCAGGGGCCATACGTGCACTGGAAGTTGCGTATGCCATAACGAGGCGCGGCGGCGCAACGGTCACGACCGGGCTGCCTCATCCCGATCATCAATTCGCGTTTTCTCCGGTCACGCTGACTGCAGAAGAACGAACGATCAAAGGGTCTTATTTGGGCAGTTGTGTACCGGCGCGAGACATTCCCCGCTTTATAGGGTTATATAAGCAAGGGAAGCTTCCGGTTGAACGTTTGCTGACTGACACCTTGACACTGGAGGAAATCAATGAAGGGTTCGATCGCCTGGGTCGCGGGGACGCTTCCAGGTTGGTTGTTGTATTTCCTTGACACGGCGGAATTTTTTGTTGACAGCGGTTGCGGCTATTGCTACGATAACATCACTCCACTACGAAAGGGGGTTGGTCTTAACACTTGAGTACGAGATCTGTAAGGCCACACCCCAACCTGACTGCTTAAGAGGTTGGCGGGCAGTGCGATAGAGCCATGGGAGGTTAGCGCCCATGGCTCTATCGCTGAAAATCGCTGCAGGCGCATTTTCTTCCCGGTTGTTGGTGCCGCGCAAGTGAGATTTTGCTTCGCAAAACTCAGGCATGACAGTCTATCCCGAAATAACGATGGTCCGTGCCGGTCGGAGTCATCGATTGCGCCCCTGCTCAGACAGCGCTTCGCACAACTCGCGACGGGCGCAATCGATGACTCCTCCCCGAGCGGGCCCTGCGCCTGCGAAAAGCAAACTTCGGAGTGCCCCTTTTCATCCTGCTGAGGGTGCCGCGCCATGGCCGTAAAACTCAGACATGAGGGTCGATCCACAGCGGCCCTGTGGAGAATGCATGCTTGTGAATGGGAGATGACACATCGTGCCGAACGTGACGGGTCACAAACAGATGGTGCTGAACGTCCTCCAGGGTCGGGGAGCGCATGCCTCTGTCAACCATATATTTGAAAATCTTGACTGGAGGTTGGCAGGCCAGCTTCCCGAGGGATCGCCGTATACGATCTGGCAGCTTCTCAATCACCTGATCTACTGGCAGGACTACACGCTGGATTTGCTTGCGGGGAAGGCGCCGGTCGTCCCGGAACATGCGGCGGGTTCATGGCCCGGCGATGCTTTTCCCGCCAGCGAGGCGTTATGGGGCGCGACTGTTGAATCGTTTCTGGCGGGCCTGCGGACGGCGGAAGAGGCGGTCGAGAACAGCGATCTGGAGAGCGCGACGCCCACGCGTCCGGAGCAGTCGCGCGCTGAAACCCTGGGCATGCTGCTGGGGCACAACAGCTACCATCTTGGCCAAGTGGTGCTGCTGCGGCGCATGCTTGAATCCTGGCCGCCGCCGTCGGGCGGGGATACATGGTGAGCGCCTTCGCAACGCCAACCGCTGTGGCTTGTGCGGAGGGAACGTTTTATTCGCACACGGTTTTTTTGCATAGAGCGGGCCGTTCTGAAACCGCTGCTCGCCTGAACATCAGCAGATCGAAGGCGAGCGCCGCAGCCACGAGCGCGCCGCCGGAGAGGCCCAGGTCGGCTACGTGACGGCCGCCGCGAAGCATGAATCCTCCCACGGCGGATCCGATCGCTATGCCGAGATAGATTGCGGATCCATTGAGTGACAGAGCGATCGTCGGCGACGCCTGTGTCAGGGCGATCAGACGCTGCTGCTGCGGCGCCTGAAACGACCATCCGGCGGTTGCCCACACGGCGATCGCCACTATGGTGGACGGCAGTGAATGTGCTGCCAGGTCCAGCAATGCCAGAGATGCGCAGACAATCAGCAGTCCCACCCGAATGACGCGGCGGGTGCCAAAGCGATCAGCGCCATGCCCGCCCAGCAGATTGCCAAGAACGCTGAAGGCGCCGTACCATAGCAGGAAAAACCCCACTTCAGAAGAACCCACGCGATCCACAACCGTCAGATAGGGAGCCAGGTACGTGTAGACTGTGAAGCCTCCGGCCATGGCGACGACCGTGACAAAGAGAGCGGATAACACACTCGCCCTGCGAAGCGGCAAGAGTCGTTCCCGCAAGGAAGGGGACGACGGAGCAGACACTGGGGGAATGAACACGGCCAAACCGGTCGTCGCCAACGCGCCAAGCCCGGCGACGAGCGCCAATGTAAAGCGCCAGGAAAGGGCGGCGCTGATCCAGGCGCCCAGCGGCACGCCGATGACTATGGAGACGGTCATGCCGGCGGTTACGATCGCCAGAGCCCGACCGCGTTCCTGGGGCGGAGCCGTCAAGGCCGCCACCGCAGAGGCGGTGGGTGTATATAGCGCAGCGGCGAGCGCCGCCATTATGCGCGCAATCAGCAACACCGCGTAGTCTGGTGCGGCGGCCGCTGCCGCGTTGGCTATCGTGAACACCGCCAGCGCCGCGAGCAAGACCATCTTTCGCGGCATGCGACCCGTGCTCGCCGCCAGTATCGGCGATCCGATCGCATAGGTGATCGCGAACGCGGTCAACAGCCATCCCGCCGCCGTCACTGAAATGCGCAAATTTGCGGCTATACTGGGCAAAACGCCTGCAATCACAAATAGGTCCGTTCCCAGCGCAAATGTACCCAGCGCCAAAAGCCACAGTCTCGCTTTCAAATGATTCGCCCTCCAGTTGTGGCTTTACCGCACTAGATCGG
>JAJYTO010000193.1 GCA_021793015.1 Bacillota bacterium | reverse complement strand
TCCCACGATCCCGTGCGCTTCCCGAAACGGCAATCCCCGCCTGGCCAGGTCGTCGGCCAGATCGGTGGCCGCGCTGAAGTCCCGTTCCATCGACCTGGCGATCACGTCGCGCCGCACCGTCATGGTTGCGATCATGGGCGCGAACAGCGCCAATCCCGCTTTCACCGTATCCAGCGCGTCAAACAGTCCTTCCTTGTCTTCCTGAAAGTCCTTGTTGTAAGCGAGCGGCAGTCCTTTGCACGTCGTCAGCATGGCCTGCAGATGTCCAAACACCCGTCCGGCTTTTCCTCTGACGAGTTCCGCGACATCGGGATTCTTCTTTTGGGGCATCATCGAAGATCCCGTGGCAAACGCGTCGTCCAGTTCGATCCAGCCGAATTCCGCCGTATTCCATATGATGATTTCCTCTGCGAACCGCGACAGATGCATGGCAATCACCGACAGGGCGCAAAGCGTCTCGATCACGTAGTCTCTGTCGCTGACCGCATCCATGCTGTTTTCATAGAGCGCTCCAAACGACAGTTCATCGGCCACGAACGACCGATCGACCGCAAATGTGGTTCCCGCGATGGCGCCGGCCCCAAGCGGCATCATGTCTGCGCGTTTGCCCGCATCCGCCAGACGGCCGCGATCCCGCTCCAACATCCAGAAATAAGCCAGCAAATGATGGGCGAACAGGACAGGCTGGGCGCGCTGCAAATGCGTAAATCCCGGAATGATCACATCCCGATGGCGCTCCGCACAGTCAACGATAGATTCCTGCAGACGCTGCACAAGGTCAGCCACAATCGCCAGTTCCTCGCGCACGAACAGATGCATGTCCAGGGCCACCTGATCATTGCGGCTGCGGGCTGTGTGCAGTTTTCCGCCGACGGCGCCCACCAGTTCCGTCAGGCGCTGCTCGATATTCATGTGCACATCTTCCAGGTTGCTGCGCCAGACGAAATCGCCCGCTTCAATTTCCGCCCGCACCCTCTGCAACCCATCGACGATCTGCAGGGCTTCCTCCTGCGGGATGATGTTTTGCCGCGCCAACATGCGGACATGCGCAATACTCCCGGCAATGTCGTGCATCGCCAGCCTGCGGTCAAAATGAACGGAGGCGTTGAACGCCTCCACGAGTTCGTGCGGTTTTGTACTGAATCGCCCGCCCCACATGGCGTTTCCTCTTGTCGTCAAGGCAACTCCTCCCGTTCTCCAGCACCCGGTTCCCACGGGACGCAACATCCGGCCCAACAGGCGAACGACGGCGCGCCCTGCTGCTGTTCATGCGCGTCAGCATAGGTCTTATCGCTGCCCATCGCGGGCGACGCCTACCCCATCCGTCGCTCATTCCTGCCGCCGCCCGCCCAAGGCATTGCCCATGCGCCGCAGCGGTGTCCGCTTATCACTGCCCCTCGCGGGCGACGCTCGCCTGCAGCCGCGTCGGCAGTCCCCACAAGGAAATGAAGCCCACGGCCGCGTTGTGGTCAAACGTATCGCCTGCGGCGTAGGTGGCCAAGTCTTTATTGTACAACGAATACGGCGACGCCGACGCGACAATGCTCGCCTGCCCCTTGAACAGTTTGACTTTGACAGAACCGGTCACATGTTTTTGCGTCTCGACAATGAAAGCGTCAACCGCCGATTTGAGCGCGGAAAACCATAGCCCATTGTACACGAGTTCAGTGTATTTCTGCTCCAGGAGCGGCTTGAATTGGGCGACTTCCCGCGTCAGCGTCAGGCGTTCCAGCGCCTGGTGCGCCTTGATCAGCGTCACGGCCGCGGGCGCTTCGTACACCTCCCGCGACTTGATCCCCACAAGCCGGTTCTCAACGTGATCGATGCGTCCCACGCCATGCTCGCCGGCCACTGCGTTCAGCCGTTCAATCAGCGTGACGAGCGGCAACCGCTCCCCGTCCAGACCGACGGGCCGCCCGCCTGCAAATTCGATCGTGACGTAGCGGGGCGCATCGGGCGCCGACTCAGGGCTGACCGTCCAGTCAAACGCCTCTTCCGGGGCCTCCGCCCAGGGGTCCTCCAGCACGCCGGCCTCACAGCTTCTGCCCCACAGATTGGCATCCACGCTAAACGGACTGTCAAGTGTTACAGGCACGGGAATTCCATGACGCTTCGCGTAGGCGATTTCCTCATCCCTGGACCACGCCCATTCCCGCACGGGGGCCACCACTTTCGTTTCAGGAGAGAGCGCCGCCACCGATACGTCAAAACGCACCTGATCGTTGCCCTTGCCCGTGCAGCCATGAGCAACCGCGACAGCGCCGAGTTCGTTTGCGACTCGTACGAGCAGTTGTGAAATCAGCGGCCGCGACAAGGCGGCGGACA
Source organism: Bacillota bacterium (assembly GCA_021793015.1). Taxonomy (GTDB): domain Bacteria; phylum Bacillota; class Bacilli; order Alicyclobacillales; family SLC66; genus JAKADD01. The sequence continues at coordinate 4,281 of JAJYTO010000193.1, read as the reverse complement.
GTGGATACACACCCTCATACAACGCGTTGGCATACAGGCTGGGCAAAATAAACTCCTCTGCGAACTGTTCGCGCGCGTCGATCATCCGCGATTCCACCGCGCCGATGGAAAGCGCTTTGTCACGCACAAATGAGAGATCCTTGCCTTCTCCCACATCGGCGGACATGGCGACCACATCATACCCGTACGTCTCCTGCAGCCACTTGATGGCGACGGACGTGTCAAGACCCCCCGAATAGGCGAGAACGATCTTTGTCTTATTGTCACTCATGCGCAATATCCCCCTTATACGTCTCCCATAACCGCGACAAGCAGCGCCTTTTGCGCATGCAAACGGTTCTCCGCCTGGTCAAATACGACCGATTGCGGCCCGTCGATCACATCCGCCGTTACCTCTTCGCCCCGGTGGGCCGGCAAGCAATGCAGGAACAGCGCGGCGGCGTCCGCCGTCTTCATCAGTTCCCGATCCACGCGATAGGAGTCGAAAACAGGCAAACGCGCTGCCGCCTCCGCTTCCTGGCCCATGCTGGCCCAGACGTCGGTGTACACGACATCCGCGCGCCGCACGGCAGCCTTCGCGTCCGCCGTCACCGTCACTTCCGTCTGGGCGGTTCGCGCCCACTGCCGCGCCTGCTGTACAACCGCCTCCTGCGGTTCATACCCCTCTGGAGCGGCGATGCGAATGTTCATTCCCGCCAGTGCGGCCGCCTGGAGAAGGGAATGGGCCATATTGTTCCCATCGCCCACGTAAGCCAGGGTCAGGCCGCGCAATCGCCCTTTATGTTCCCAAACCGTCAACAGATCCGCAAGCGCCTGGCACGGATGGTGGTCGTCCGTCAATCCGTTGATGACGGGAACCGCGGCATGCTTCGCAAGTTCCGTCACCTTGCTGTGCGCGTGCGTCCGAACGACGATGCCGTGGACATAGCGCGACAGCACCTGGGCCGTGTCCGCGAGCGGCTCGCCGCGCCCCAACTGTGTGGCGCCGTCTGTCAGGAAGAGCGCGTGACCGCCCAGTTCGAACATGCCCACCTCAAAGGATACGCGGGTGCGCGTGGACGCCTTGTCAAAGATCATCGCCAATGTTTTCCCCTGCAGATAGGGCGTCCGCTCGCCGCGTTCACGGCTGCGCTTCAATTCTGCAGCCAGCCCCAGCACCGCATACAGGTCGTCTGACCGCCATCCTGTGAAATCGAGAAAATGAGCGCCTTTCAGCGCCGCAACGCGCTTGCTCTCAGCCAGAGCCGTCATTGTGCATCCTCCCCCACGGTCATGATCACGAAACCAACGTGGCCTGACAGCCATCGCCGGCCATGGCAACTTTCCAGAAAAAACAGGCATGTTGCCGTATGAAAATAGATGTCCCTGCGAACTCATGCCGGATCATGCCCGCCGCTCTGCCGCCCGGACAGCCATGACCCAAGGTCCGCACCGCCCGCTGCAACGCCACGCATGATCCGCCCGGACGAGAGCGATTCGCGGCCTGCGGTACAATCACTGTACGGCGTTCAGAGCGTCTTCCAGTGTGTGGACCGCGCGTTCGATGTCGCCTGCGCCGACGATCAGGGGCGGCAACAAACGCACCGTATCGGCTCCGGCGGTCAACACAAGCAATCCGCGCTCGCGGCAACGATTCACCACTTCGCCCGCAGTTTGCCCTGTCAACTGCACGCCCCACATCAGCCCCATGCCCCGGACATCCGCAATGTCAGCGCGCTTTCCGGCCAGCGCGCACAGCGCGCTGTACAACTGTTGCCCGCGCCGCTTGACATTGTCCAGAAAACCCGGTTCCATCACGATGTCAAGCACGGCAAGCGCTGCGCGCGCGGCCACCGGATTGCCGCCAAACGTCGAACCGTGCGCTCCCGGCGAAAACGCCGCCGCCACCTCATTCATGGCCAGCGTGGCGCCGATAGGAAGTCCACCCGCGAGCGACTTCGCCAGCGTGACGATATCCGGCTTCACCTGCAAACGTTGCGACGCAAGCCACGCCCCTGTTCGCCCAATGCCCGTCTGGACTTCATCGAAGATAAGGAGCAGACCCAGTTCATCGCAGATCTCCCGCAGTTCCCGCAGAAATGGCTGCGGCACTGGCCGCACGCCGCCCTCGCCCTGAATGGGTTCGATCATGATGGCCGCCGTCTTTGGACTGACTGCCGCTCGGACAGCGTCGATCGTTAGTTCCTCGACGTAGCGAAACCCTGCTGGCAAGGGTCCAAACCCTTCCTGGTACTTCGGTTGCGCGGTCGCGGTCACGGTAGCGATCGTGCGTCCATGAAAGGAGTGCGTGAAGGTGAGAATCTCGCCTTTGTGCGCGCCGTACCGCAACTTGCTGTAACGCCGCGCCAGTTTGATGGCGGCTTCATTGGCCTCCGCGCCAGAGTTGGAGAAAAATACGCGATCCATATCGCACGCTTGTGTCAGGCGGTGGGCCAGTTCAGCCTGAGGTTCTGTCAGATAGAGATTTGACATATGCCACAGCGTCTGCAACTGCTCGGTCGCCGCAGCGACCAGCGCAGGGTGGCAATGGCCCAGCCCGCATACCGCGATGCCGCTAGTAAAGTCAAGATACCGCTGGCCTGCGTCGTCAAATACATACATACCCTCGCCGCGAACAAGACGCAGGGGCTGCCGGGCGTACGTCGTCATGACACTCGCGGCGTCCATGGCGGCGACAGTCGGCTCCGGTCCGTTTTCCGCGCTTTCGGTTCCTTCTGCCAGAGTTGCAAACTGCGGATCAGGCATGGGATACTCCCCCTCTTCCTGCCAAGATTTCACCAACAACAGTCGTTCCGGGCGGATTGCCGCAGAGCACTCCGGACAGCACGCCTGCCCGGCGTCCATCCACGATGTGGGCGGCTTTCGTTCCTCCGATCAAGGTTGCCAGAGCGGCCTCCAGCTTGGGAATCATGCCCCCGTTCGCTGAACCGCTCGCGATCATGCCCTGCGCCTGCTCAAAGGACAATCGCCTGATGACCGACGGCGATCCTGGATTTTCCTTGACGCCCTCCACATCGGTTGCGAGCACCAGCGCATCCGCGCGAAGTTCCGCGGCGATTGCGCCCGCCGCCAAATCGGCGTTGATGTTGTACACCTGCTGATCGGCGTCCAGGCCCAGTGGCGCAATCACCGGAACATATCTGGCTGCAAGGAGCGTTCGCACGACGCCCGCATTGACCTGCACGATGCGCCCCACGAAGCCCAGCGTTTCCTGGTCATACGGCGTAACCCGCAGCAGATTTCCATCTTCCCCGCTGATTCCTGCGGCTTTTGCGCCGAATCGGTGGAGCGTCCGCACAATCCGTTTGCCGACGCTTCCTGAGAGCACCATTTCCGCAACGGTCAGCGTCTGCTCATCGGTCACGCGCTGGCCCTGCACAAAGGCCGCCTGATGGCCCAGACGCGCCAGCCACTTCGTCACGTCCGGCCCTCCGCCATGGACGATCACGATGCGTACGCCGCGTCCTACATGTTCCGCGATTTCAGCGAGCAGCCCGGGATCGCTGTCGGCGACGCTGCCGCCATATTTGACCACAATTGTCGTCACTGCCCGCACCTCTCCTTCTACCCGGAAAATACGAGATCACTTGTGCCATCGCATGATCGTCTTCCTGATCAACCCGGATTTTCATGTACTGCTGGTGATCGGAAGAAGACGATCATGCGGGTCTACCCGGAAAATACGAGATCACTTGTGCCATCGCATGATCGTCTTCCTGATCAACCCGGATTTTCATGTACTGCTGGTGATCGGAAGAAGACGATCATGCGGGTCTCACCGCCACGCTGTCGCGGCCAAACCGTAATCGTCAGGCAAATTCAGCATGATGTTGACATTTTGCAGCGCCTGCCCCGCCGCGCCTTTACCCAGGTTGTCAAGCGCGGCCACCGCGAGGATGGTCCGCGTCCTGTCATCCACGAAGAGTCCGATCTGGCAAAGATTTGTGCCCGCCACGTTGCGCAGTTCGGGTAGCTGTCCGGGCGGCAGGACATCGACAAACGACTCATTTTCATAGCGATTCCTGTAAAGTTCATAGAGATCGTCCGTGTTCATGTCCGGAGGCGCAGGCGCATACGCCGTTGCATAGATGCCCCTGGTCACCGGCATCAATTGCGTCGTCAGCAGGATCTTCACGGCGTCGTCGTCCTGTCCGTCCGCCGCGTCCATCGTCCTTGCCATGGTCGCTCCGGACAGCGCCGCCGCACCGGCGTTCGTCCGCCTTCGCCTTCGCGAAGCCTGCGACAGTGTCTGCTCGATTTCCGGCGTGTGCTGGTGCTGTC
>JAJYTO010000192.1 GCA_021793015.1 Bacillota bacterium | reverse complement strand
CAGCCTACGGAAACGATCGGCTTTTGACACGGTTCAACAGCTCCTTTACAAATCTCTCGTACTGCTCGATCGCTTCGCGATCCATTCGTGTCCGGTTCTGCACCCCCTCGAAAGAAAACTCCACGATGCGCGCCTTGCGACGGATAACAGTGTCAAATACCAACTCCTCATACTGCTGGCGAGCCTGTTCCAAAATGAATTGACCCATCGCAGTGCGCGCATCCTGAATGCCGGTTAGGATACCCGCCAAACGCATTCCTGGACTGACAGAGCGCTGGACCGCTTCGAGCGTTTCTAAGTAGCGCTCCAGCGCATCAAACGAGAACGGTTCGCCTTGAAGAATGACCACGCAAAAATCGCTCGCAGCCATACCGTTAATCGTCTGTTCACCGAGATTCGGTGGAAGATCCACAAGGACAAAATCATAAGAATCTCTCACAATCTCCAGTGTTTCCCGGAGCACCACGTTTAGAGCGTTTCGATCAACGTCGTTGCCCAATGTTGGCTTATACTCGTTGTACAAATATCGGCTGAATCCTGACAAAAAATCCTCCGCAGGGAGAAGGTGCAACTTGTTGGTCACCTGGTGAATATACGGTCGTGGATCGTGCTCCTTGCATGCCTCGAAGATCGTGCGGTGAAGAAATTCGTAAGGGCTCGATCGCGTCAAGAACTGCGTCAGATTGCCTTGGCTGTCAAAATCCACAGCCAAGACTCGATGACCCTGTTCCGCCAGCAGCCAGCTCGTGACGGCGGTCACGGTGGTCTTGCCGACGCCGCCCTTTTGCAGACCGAAACTGATCGTGATTCCCATGCGCACGCTCCTCGTTCGTACTCAGACTGCAATCAGTGTACAAGACATCCGCCGCTCCGCCAAGAGCGCGAATGGACCAAGTATAAATACAACAGTTAATTACCTGTATAAAACTCCGGAATGAACTGACAATACAATCCGCAAACTCCGGATAGGAATTTCGTCGATTCTTGGATATACTGGTCTAAAAGACTGGTCTTTTGGGGGTTGAGAATATGAAGCAAATTGGATCGTATGAAGCCAAGACGCATTTGACCGAATTGCTGGCCGAGGTTCAGGCCGGGGAAACCGTGGTCATCACAAGAAGAGGCGTTCCTGTTGCCAAACTGGTGCCTATTGAAACGCCTCAAGTCCAAGTGGAGGCAGCAAAAGCGGGGCTGAAAGCCCTTCGGAAACAAACGTCCGCAGCGGGGATCTCGATTCGCGAAATGATTGAGGAAGGGCGTAGATTCTGATGGATTTTGTGTTGGACGCATCAATTGCATTGAGTTGGTGTTTTCCGGATGAATCTAATGCATACGCGGATCGGGTTTTGGACGCCATCGGCCCAATGTCAGTCGTGGTTCCGTCAATCTGGGTTTATGAAATCGCCAATGCCATGCTTGTTGCACAACGCCGGGGACGCATCACTGAAGATCATCGAAACAAGGTGACAAACATGCTGAATACCCTGCCGATCCAAACGCGTGACGTTACGCTTTCACACACCTTGACGGCCATTTCCGCACAGGCGAAAGCGCTCGATCTTACCGTGTACGATGCTGCGTATCTCGACCTGGCCGTTGCGATAGGCAAACCCCTGGCAACAGCGGATCGGAGATTACGCGAAGCGGCAAACCGGGTCGGTGTTGCGGAATTCAGCCCGGAAAACGGGTAGCGGAGACGCTTTGGTAGTCGGGAAATCACGAATTGTCACAGAGCACAACGTCTCGTATAATGAAAGCGACTTGCAAGACTTCCCAACCGTATAATGAGCAGACACGAAGAGGCCACGGGCCTCTTTCGGCATATTTGAGAGTAAACAAAGAAACGAGCCCTATATACAAAGAAACGAGAACCCTATATACTTAAACGAGAGTTTAGTTATAGGGTGACTCAGGAAAGCGAGTTACCCAGTGGAAGACACATGGCTTTCGCTCAAGGAGTTATGCGAGTACCTAAAAGTTCACCCGGCCACTGTGTACAAATGGCTGAGGGAAAATCGAGTGCCAGCGTACAAGGTCGCAAATCAGTGGCGATTCTTGCGGTCTGACATCGATGAGTGGGTGAAAAGTGGAGGGGCGAGATAATTGTCGCTTGCGGCGGATGGGCGGCGAGTGTATAGTTGACAATACGGAACGTGTGTTCGTAAAAAATATTTTTGTTGTTTTCCCAGCGGCACGTCAAACGAATTTCTAATAAAAATCGCACTTACTGATCGCCCATGTCATCTGTTGATATACAAACGACACACAAACGACAGTTTTCGTGGTATGCTGAGACCATTCTCGCTGGAAAGACAAGGTTTGACATAGCGAGAGAGACGGCATACAATGGCGGTGATGATCGCTCGTGAGACGATATAAGGCGATTTCCGCATCTGGGATGTCAAATGGTGGGCGATTATTACGATGACAGCAAATGATTGGCTTACCCAAAAAGAATTATTAGAATACCTTAAAATATCACGAGCGACCCTCCGGCGATGGCAAAAGCAAAAAAGATTGCCGGGTTACAAGAAAGGACGCGTATGGTATTTTAGTAAATCCGAAATCGACGAATGGCTCCGGATGAAAGAACCGAAAGATGAAGACTAACAACGCGAAACCAGCTCTCTCACACACGTCCGCCAAGACATGAGAGCTGGTTCCGAAAGAAATCATTGCACCACATGCATTAACCGAAATGATGGATGGCTCGATTAATCACATGAGGTGTGGTTCGACCGTCGTGCACCAACCATTTCGCACCAACTGCTCAATGCGGTTGGAACACCATAATCTTTCGGGCGCATCCCGCGTAGCGGGAAGGGCCGAGTGGAGCACTTTTGAGGGTGTTGATATACAGCGAAAGTATACGGCTTTCGCGCACGTAACACAAGAGCAATTGCTTCCAAACTCATAATTTCATGCTGAGATGACGCTGACTTTGATACAGTTGATGCTTTTGCGAGAGATCCACCACTTGCACATCTGCACACATTGTTGAATCGGATCTGAGAAAAGGAAGTGACAACATGACGCGGTATGCCTCGCCAAAAGCAATTCGCTACACCTGGTGGTGTCGGTACATTGTTGCTAAAGGGGGTTCGAATTTTGAATATCCATATTTTGTTACGTCCGATAATATATACACTGTCAACCAAACCCTTATTTTTACAAGAGTATTGTTGCGCTTAATTTTATGCTACTCCTTCTGTGTTGATGCCTGTTCCATCGGTTTGTGATCACAAATCACAAAGACGACGGAAGGGGTATTGTGCTGTGGATATTAAGGGTCCGAATGAGTTGCCCAGGAATCAGCAAGAACGCCCTTTGATGCGCTCTGTCATCAAAGAGGAGCTTTATATACTGTTAAAACGAGATCACGTAAAAGCGTTAATCCTGAACCAAATGTTGTACTGGAGCGAACGGATGCTGGACTTCGATCGGTTTATTACAGAAGAGCGTGAACGGGCAAAGGAAGACAGGGAGGACATACATATTGATTTGACTTATGGTTGGATCTTCAAAAAGGCCGAAGAATTGTCCAATGAAATTATGATCGATTTATCGAAGTCAGGTATGCTGCGTCACATAAAAGATTTGGTTGATGCTGGATATCTCGATCAACGGCGCAATCCAAAAAACAAAATGGACAAAACATATCAGTACCGAGTTAACATTCGCAAGATCCAGCAAGATCTACTCTGTATGGGTCTCGCGCTTGAAGGGTACCGCATTCCGCTCGATTTTGTTACTGCGCCGACAGGAGAGTCAAACAACCGAAGTTCTAAAATAGAACTTCGAGATTCAACCAGAGAACTTCGTAGTTCTATTTTAGAACTTGCGGAGAATCAACAAAATCTACGAAGTTCTAAAATAGAACTTCGAGATTCTATTTTAGAACTTCGTAGTTCCAAAATAGAACCCCCAAGTTCTACTTTAGAACCTCCGAGTTCTATTTTGGAACAGCAGTACCAGAGATTACTTTCAGAGAGTACTACAGAGATTACAGAAGATGAAGTTGCTTACGCGCGCGAGGGCGAGGTAATATCTGCCAGCCCAATTCAAGCGCTTGGAGATGAAGTTCTCGCCACACCACGCAAGCCTCGCCTTCCCAAGCGAATCCGTATTACCCGTACCTACACGAAAGCTCGCGAAGAATCTGATTCGTCCGGCGATCTTTCGGATGTTCGCGAAAACGGGGGGCAGGATGATCTCTGGCGTGCCGTCGACCAGGGACAAGCCTCTCCCTCTGAACACGACTCGTTCGGAGAATTGGCTCCGACGGCCGAGGTAAGTGCGGGGGGCGATCTCAATCCGCAGGACAAGCCGTCTCCGGATCAACCAGGCGAACCCGAGGGCATGGCGCAACTGGAGAACTTAGCGATTAGTCTGCTCCAGCGCCCTCTGCTCACGGGAGACGAGTTGCACATGATCGCCGAACTGCTTGAACAGGGCGTACCGGTTGCGACGATGGTGCGGGGCATCCAGGAGTCGTTCGAGGCATTCGTGCCGCGCTATACCGGCGACCGGATCAAGCGACTGACGTACTGCCGGGATCGAATCGTCGAACTGCACGAGGCGTCCGCGCGACCGAGCGTGAGTTCGCAGAAACCGGGGCGCAGGTATGGAGGAGGCGGTTTGCGACAGAGAAACGAGACAAAGTCCGGAGATGCGGCGAATGTACAACCGGGCAAGTATGAGCAGTTCTATGCTCATTATCCGCATTTGCGAAAGAGAGAGTGAATTGTACGCGATGAGTTGGTTAATGGCTGCGGGGGAAACGCAAAAAACGATATAAAATTGAGCGTTTTGCATGAATGGGCTCTGATACGCTGTTGTCAGACACAAGAATGTCCGTCGCAATCGAGAAGGAGAGGGGGCGCAAAGCATGAACAAGGTGGAGTTTGGGGGCTCCGACGGGGCAGTCAAGATCGATGGTCTGATTCAGAACCGCGATTGCACGGTGCATAAACGCGACGAATACAAGTCGTTTGACATGCATCTTGATCGTGAAGAACAAGGGATATTTCAGAATAGTGTTCAAGTTTTCTCAGCCATGGTTGAATCAATTCAGACACGCTTCGCGCAAATCAGAATAGTGTTCAAGTTTTCTCAACCGTGGTTGAATCAATTCAGACACGCTTCGCGCAATTCAATCAATTCTCGAACGGAGGGGATGGCGTGGCGAGAAGGAAGATTGTTTCGAGAATGCTGCCTCCAGAGATGATCGATCTGAGTCTGTACGACGAGTTGATGACGGAGGAAATTTTCAAAGGGCATTGCCAGATCATCCTTGGCGGAAGTCGTCGCGTGGAGGATGTCGCCCGCTCGTTGCGGGACATTTACCGAAAGCAGGGATGGCGGCACGGTTACAAGAGTTTTGACCACTTCGTGCGTCAAAAACTCGGATTCACGCCACAATACGCGTATCTGCTCATATCCGGTTTGTCCGTGAAAGACACGCTGATCAAAGCGTTTGAGAACGAGGGGCGGCCCGCAGCGGCCGAAACGATCGGACAAATGCCGGATCGCAAAGCGGCTGTTCTTGCCGTCCTCGCCGAAGACACAATCCCGGGCGAAGAACCCATGATCAAGCGTTTTGCGGAAACCGTGGGGGTTGAACAGATTGCGAAAATGAGGCGGGACGACTTGGCGGAGGAGGTGCGGGCTTACCGCGATCACGCAGCCAATGCAGGAGAGCAACGACGGTCCGCACCAAAGCCAACAACCAGCATCGACGAACAACGGGTGGAATATCTGCTGGACAGGGCGAGAGCCCTGGTAACCCAGGCTGAAGAAAAACTGCAAGAACTCGCTTTGCAACGCAGTAAGCCGCTGCTCCCTTCCGTGTGCAGTTCGATGACGAAGTTGAAAGATGAGGTGATGAAACTGGAGATTTTCTTCAACGCGTAGCTGTCATTTCCGAGAGAGGTTCGCGAAGAATCCACGGTGACGACCGCGCGCGATAGAAGGGGGGGAGCGGGATGTCTCACACACCGGTTGCTTTACACCGATACATGGTTGTGCGTTTGAACAACCCGCCGGAAGAAATCACCAGCGAGTTGCCGCCGAAAGAGTTTGTGCGTCAGTTGTGGTACCATCGCGCATACCTGGAGACGTGCGGTATCACGGTGCAGGAAGCCGCAATTTGGTGGGATCAAAACGGCGACAAATGGGTGGGGATATACGGCACTGAACAAGAAGAGTCCTTGTTTCCAATGCCCGACGAAACGTGGATCAAGGCGAAAGAAAAAAAAGAACTGCGCGAAGAAGGGGGTCAATTGCTGCGCATGGTGATCCTCGCCAATCGAAAAATACATCATGTCGGCGATGAGGAAGAAAAACGTCTGCAACAATTTTTGGATGGGATTCGCCGGGCGGTCAAAGGGATGAGCTCGGAATTGCAACGGATCTACAAGTACAAAGACAAGGATTACACGATCGTCAAGATGACGCGCGAACACGCGGCGGCGGAGTCGACGATGGGTCGCCGCATCGCGGATCTGAAAGAAGAACTGGGATTATCCGTGCAGAAGACGCCGGAATTTTGGGAGTTTGCTCGTGAAATCATGCACGAGTACGACGTATTGCTCACCAAAATCAAGCGCGACGAAGAGGATGAGGAACA
>JAJYTO010000191.1 GCA_021793015.1 Bacillota bacterium | reverse complement strand
GGTGCAGGTGGGGAAGCGCAAATTTGTGCGCCTGCGCGTTTCGAAATGAGGTGAGCCCCCGCCCTGCTCGCATACAATAAAAGAAGACGAGTATGCGGGTATGCGAGGGGGCGGTTCCCATTCGCTTTCAGGCGCGGCGCCAACCGTCGCGGGTGAAACGGTTCGCATGGTTCAGCATGATCTTCCTGTCTTTGTCGCTGTTTGCCCTAATCCAGAGCGTAGAAGCGCTTGACCGCAGTCTCCGCCCCCCGTTTATGGCGATCGCGACTGGAATCGCGCGCCAGATGGCTACGCAGGCGATCAATGACGCGATTACAAAACGGATTGCCGAAGACGCGGAGTATGCGAAACTCGTCGTGATCGATAAAGATCGCAACGGCCGTGTGACCAGCGCCCATTTCAATTTTGCGGAGGTCGCCCGCATCGAGAGTCTGACCACGCTGCGGGTCCAGCATGTGCTGACCCGACTTGAAGAACGCACCATCTATGTGCCAGCGCTGCAGGCAATGGGCAGCGCAGTTCTGGCCACGCTTGGCCCGTCCATTCCGATTCGGATTGAACCCCTGGGATCTGCGCAAAGCGAGGTGGAGCCCGTGGTCAAGACGGCTGGCATCAATCAGACTGTGCACATTCTGTATCTGCACATCATGGCCCAGGTCAGTGTGGTCGTTCCTTTCCTCACGGCTCCTGTGCGTGTGGAAACGAGCATCCCGATCGCTTACGTCGTATTTATCGGAACCGTGCCGCAAACCACGGTCGTGGGCGGCGGAATACCGATTTATCCGCCTTCGAACGGGCGCTGACAGGAAATAATTCACAATGCTTCGCGCGTAGGACAGATGCTATACTCTGTCTAAGGTTCAAAGAGCGGTAACTGGCTTGGCGGTTGGCCGCAAACGCCGAAGCAAACGCGGATTTTCATGGTACGTTTGAAAGGTGGCAGGCAATATGTCAGCCATGGTCACGCGACTCATGGACGTCTTGGACGATGAAGATACGTTGATCGTGTGGGATAGTGACGTGGTGGAGAGCGCCGATGATCCTGAGGACTATGCCTATGGAGTAGTCTGGCTGCCCGCCTAGTTTATCAATTTTGGGACCGATGCGCAGGGCGTCTGCCTGTCGGCTTATACCTGTGGGCGTGTGCATGTGGGCATATAACTGTGGGCAATGCGCCTGTGAGTAAGGTGGGCGTCCACCCTGTCCGCATACAAATAGAAAAGGGAGAATACGATGATTGGATATCTGGGGCCCAAGGGCACTTATACGGAACAGGCCGCGCGTTTTTTTGCCGATTCGCTCTATGCGGGCCGTATGGCGATTCGCCCGTATCCCTCGGTGTCGCAGACGCTGGACGCTGTGGAAAGCGGCGATGTCGCCGCGGCTGCAGTGCCCATGGAGAATTCGCTGGAAGGTTCCATTCTCGTGACGCTGGATCGGCTGGCGGTGGCGCCGCTGCGTGTGAGCGCGGAGTTCACATTGCCGATCAGACACGCCGCTTTCATAATACCGGGGACAGATCCAGAGCGGATTCTGGAGATTCGCTCAAAACCCGAGGCCCTTGCGCAGTGCCGGCGAACGCTCCGCATGATCATGCCGCACGCGAATCACGTCGATATGGACAGCACTGCTGCGGCGATTCACTTTGTGGCGCAACAGGGCGATCCGTCCATCGCGTGCGTCGGCGACCTGGAAGCGGGACTTGCAGCGGGCCTGCGCCTGCTGCGGATGGATGTGCAGGATGAAGTCTTCAACGAAACCCGCTTTGCGCTCATCGTCAGGGCAGGCGAAGAGCTGCCGGGGAATATGTCCGCAATTCATGGCGCAGGCGAGACGCCGCTGCCTGACGTTTACAAGACGTCCCTTCTGCTTGCCCTGGGGGACGATCATCCGGGAGCGCTGTTCGAGGTTCTCGGAGTATTCGCGAGGTACGGCATCAACCTGTCCAGACTCGAATCGCGGCCAACCCGGAGGGGACTTGGCAGCTACCACTTCTACATCGACCTGCTGCAGCGCGACACGGACGAGGCTGTGCGCGCTGCGATCGTTGAACTTGGTCGACTGGCCGGGTTCTCCGTCAAGGATCTCGGTTCCTATGCCTGTTATTCACCTTTGGAGAAACCAATCGACAAAAAGCATGAAATTTGACATATTTAGTCGAGAATCATATACTGGTATCACAACTCATCTTAAACCAAAAAGAACCGCCCTACGGACGGATTTGTGCCATCCCCACGCACAGTCCCATGGCGTGCGGTTCTTTTTGGCGTAAAGTTGTTTGCTGCGCACCTGCTTTCTGCGCACCTGCTTCAATGTAAAGCTGAGCCCATGTTTTCCGCTTCCCCTGTCATTTGCCCCCTGCCCGCATATATTGCTACAGACATCCGACCTAGGGGGCTGACATGTAGTGAATATGTATGTGGTGCAAAAAGGGGATACGATGTGGAAGATCGCCAAGCGTTTCGGCCTGTCTCTGCACGCTCTCATTGCGGCAAATCCGCATATTGCGAATCCCGATGTGCTGCGTATCGGGGATCGTCTCAACGTGCCGGCGACCGCTTCCGGCATGGCGCCGATGATCGCGGAGCCGTACGGTTACAGTGCTCCAGGACCTGTGTGGCCGTACGTGGTGAAAACGGGCGACACCATGTGGAAGATCGCGAAGCAGCTCGGAGTGCCGTTTCAGGAACTTCTGCTGGTGAATCCGCAGGTGGCCAATCCAGATCAGATCATGCCCGGGCAAATGATTCAGGTGCCGGGCTACGCGCCTGCAGATACGGGCCACTACGCCGTGCAGCCACAGCCTCACGGCGATCTGCTGCACCCGTATGGACCGCCTGCGATCACGCCGCCGGCGCCGTACGGAGAACCGCCGGCGCCGAGCCAACCACATCCGTACGGGCAATATGCGACTCCCGGCGGTGTCCCCGGCGCCATGCCGCCGGCCGTTCCTCCATCATTGCAGGTCAAGGCTGATTTTCAGTATGCGGAACATGTCCACGAAACGAAAATGAAGACGCCAAAGCTGAAACCAACGCCTCCAGCCGTGGCAAAACTATACGTCACAGAGGAAATCATTGAGCAAAAGCCGACGGGCGAGGTCACTGTTTGCGAGGATCCGCTGCTGCCTCCGGGCGTGATCATCACTGGGCCCATGGGCGCAGCGCACAAAGGGGCCTATCCGTATGCCGTTTCTCCCTTCGCTCCTGTGCAGGGGGGACACGCGGCTCACCTGCATGAGGGAATCAAGATGAGTGAGAGTTCGTCGCTCTGGGAGATGGAGTCATCCTGGATCCGAGAATCCTCCTCGAGTTGACGGCCTCATCGAACTGACGGGGGGCAACAAAGCCTTTCCGAGGTTGTCCGAAAAGGGTCGAGAACTCCGCGCTGCAGGGGCTCGGCTTGCGCCGGACAGGCGTGCTCATGTACCGTACATGTACACTGCGCGCGCCTGCCCGGGCTTCACCAATCCCCTGCAAGCGTCTTACCTCGACCCTTTTCGGACACGCATCGTAAGACGTCCGGGGCTTCTGATTGATGGACAAATCCCGGATCATGGCCAGTTCCCGCGCCACGGCCAGTTCCGGCGTGACAGCCAATTCCCGTGTGGCGGTCTGCTCGTGATTGATTCTCAATCCCTGACTTTCTCGACTCCTGACTGTTTCTCAAAAAAAGCGATGCATGAACCATTGATCGCCGATCACGAGCAGGCCCAGCGCGATCACGTAATAACCGAACGGCCGCAGGCTCCTGTGTTTGATGAAACGCAGCAGATAGCGAATCGCCGCGTAGCCCGTGAGCGCGCTCGCGATCATTCCGCAAACGAGCGGCAGAGATCCTGTCCATGACAGCGGACCGATATTCTTCAGTTCCATGGCCGTTGCCCCGAGAATGACGGGAATGGACAGCAGAAACGAATATCGCACGGCTTCCTGCCGCTCTACGCCAGCCCCTAGAGTTGCGCAGAGCGTCAATCCGGAGCGTGACAATGCGGGCAGGATGGCGGCTCCCTGCGCGATCCCGATCAAAAAGGCTCTGCGGTAGCTGATGTCTTGCGCCTGAAGTCCTCCCGGAGTCGCCGTGGCTTCTACGTAGAGCAGCAATAGTCCGGTGATGACAAACTCAATCCCCAGCGTCGCCCCTGAGCGAAAGATGAGCTCAATGGTTCGTTCCAACAGGAGGCCGATGGCCACAGTCGGCAAGGTCGATACGATCAGCAGCCACAGCAGCCGATTGCGGGGTCTGGCGAGAAGCGCCGCGATATCGCTGCGAAGTGCGATCAGAACAGCGAGCAGTGTGCCGAAATGCAGAAATACGTCAAAGCTGAGCGAGCTCCCCGCCACGTGCATCATTCTCTGCGCCAATACCAGATGCCCGGAACTGCTGATCGGCAGAAATTCCGTCACGCCTTGCAGGGCGCCCAGAATCACGGCATGAATCACGGTCATATGCTCGCCTCCCGCCATATTCTATGGTTGTCCCTGGCCGTCCAGTACAAGCGGTCTGCAGGGCAATCTCTGAGAATAGAGTGAAAGGACAGGAGGTGGCATGGTGCGCAAAGGAGAGATCGTCGTCGCTCTGCAGATCGCGACAACCTACATAGGAACTGTCGTGGGGGCCGGCTTTGCCTCTGGCCAGGAAGTGTTGCAGTTTTTTACCCGCCATGGTCCGGCGGCGCTGGCCGCCATCGGGCTGACTGGCGTACTGTTTTTCGCACTCGGCGTGTATGCCCTGTCGCTGGGCAGAGTCCATGGCGTGCGCACATTTGGCGAAGTGGCCGCAACGTGCATGAGCCCCCGTTCCAGGCGTGCGCTGGGCGTGTTGCTCGTCGTGTTGCTGTTTGGCGTTACTGTGGCCATGCTGGCGGGCAGCGGCGCTCTGCTGCGCGAACAGTTTGGGATTCCTTTTTCGGCGGGGGCCCTCTTCACCGTCGCATTGACTTTCGTGACGCTTGTGGCGGGGCTGCGCGGCATGATGTCTGCGAACGCGATCATCGTTCCACTGATGATCGGGCTCGTCGCGACTATCGGCTTCCTGACATTCTGGCGCGCCGGCCACATGATCCTGCCGATTTTTCCGGCGGTCTCTCCGGCCGTTGCGCCCTGGCGGATCATCGTATCTGCCTGCACATACGCCGGATTCAATATCGGCCTCTCCCTGACTGTGCTCGTGCCTCTGGGCCGTGTGCCGATGAGCCGAAACAGCCTGCTGGCCGGCGCCCTTCTGGGAGCGGCGTGTCTTACCGGGCTGCTCGCCATCCTGCACCTTCTGCTTGTGTCGATGTATCCTCACGCGTTCGTATTCGAAATACCGATGGGATATATTGCGAGCCGGCTGCCTCCCCTGCTGCGCTATGGATTTGTCTGTGTCCTGTGGGGGGAAATCTACTCCACCCTTTTGGGCAACGTGTTTGGCATGGCCAGTGAGCTTACGGCGCGACATCCGCGATATTTCCTGCCTGTCGTGGCGGTCATTTTGACCGTGGCCTTCGGTGTATGCCAAATCGGTTTTGCCCACATTGTGAGCATGGCGTATCCGGTGTTTGGGTATCTTGGGCTGCTGATACTTGCCGTCCTGCTCCTCAGTGAGAGGCGAATCCTCCGGTTATAAATGCGCGCTTTGCCCGGCGCCTGAACAACATCTATAATAAGAGTCAGGGATGCCCGAAGGAGCGTGAGTGCGTGAAGCGGCTGTTGCCGTATTTGTTGATCGCGTTTGGAGCGCTCGTGTACTCACTTGGACTGAACGCCTTTATCGTGGGCAACCATCTCGCGGAAGGCGGATTCGTGGGTTTATCGATTCTGGCTCTGTATAAATTCCAGGTACCCATAGGGATATCCTTTTTTATTCTGAATATTCCGGTTCTCATTTTGGGCTGGCGATTCTTTGGTCACTCATTCATCCTAAAGACGATGCTCGGCGTGGTCGCGGTATCCGTCTTTTCGATCGCCACACAGCATGTTATGGAACACGTCCATGACCGACTTCTGGCCGCTCTTTACGGCGGGGTGATCTGCGGGGCCGGGCTGGGCGTCATCTTTCGCAGCGGCGGCACAACGGGCGGCGCCGACATACTGGCGCGAATCGCGAGACACTATCTGGGGTATTCCATGGGTCGCATGCTGTTTGCGTCCGATGTCGTCGTCATTGCCCTGATCGCCTTGGTGATTGGCCAGGAAACAGCCATGTACTCTCTGGTCGCGTTGTTTGTCGCCAGCCGTGTGATCGATTTTGTAATTGAAGGGATTTCTTCTTCACGGGCTGCGCTGATCATCAGTGACCACTCCATGCAGATTGCGGAGCGCATTCACGAGGCGATGGGCCGCGGCACAACCTTTCTGAATGGGCAGGGCGGGTTTACCGGCGCGGACAAAAAGATCGTGTACTGTGTCGTCAGCAGGGATGAGGTGATTCGTCTCCAGCAACTGGTCCATGCACTTGATGATCAGGCGTTCGTTGTGTTGAACGACGTTCACGACGTCATGGGGGAGGGATTCAGCCGCTGAGACGCGACCGGCCGTCGCCTTGTCTCTGTGGCTAGGGGAGCAGTGATAATCCAAAGTAGGGCAGGCGCGAAAGGGTCAACACTCGTCCGCCCAGCGACGTCTCCAGCGAGTCCCGGAGTCTGCGCAGAATGTACCATCCCGTTCCCAAAGGCAGATGGGGCGGTCGCCATGCCGCCCCCCCCCCCAAAGGTAAATACCACGG
>JAJYTO010000190.1 GCA_021793015.1 Bacillota bacterium | reverse complement strand
GAGATGCGTTTTAACCGAGTCCTTGCTGATCCCAAGAGCGTCACCGATACGTGACTCTCTCCACCCGGCGCTATAGGCCATGATACAAGCGTATTGTCTGGTGGTTAACCTTTCGCTCCACAGGATTTGTAGGGAGGTCGAGTCAGTTCCTTCTTCCGCCTCTGCGTCTTCCGGTTCCGGAGAAGCATACCGAAATGCCAACCAGTCCAGCGTATCTTGATCGCCGATCGGAATAAAGCGCGGATCTGTGCTCTCCAACGCCTCTTCCCCCACATAGGCCGCCACGCGTTTCCGGGCAAATTCCGCCGACCCCCTCATACCGTTCCAAAGCCGCGCTTCGTTGTCGTCGATCGGTTTCCACTCTTTGACCTTCGCGCGGGCCACGCGTTCCGTTTCTTCGTATTCACGAAGCAGAGCCACCCATTCTTCGCGCACGATCTCGCCCCTTCCGATTTAGTGGTTGCCCTCAGTATACGCCTTGCGCAGATTGGTTAGTAGTCGCAAAACAACAACGCCCATACAAACAAAGGAAGGGGGATCAACGCCACCCCCACAATACCCTTCGTAGAAGCGCCCATCAACCACGCAAACAGCGGGAAGGCGCAATAAAGAGTCGAGATTAAAATGACTCTAAATATTTCGTTTCTTTTTGTGGATAACATCGTCCATAATAGGGATATCACCCACACCGAAACAGATGCCGCCTTGTACGCGTTACCAGTTCGCATCCATACAACCCACCCGATTGCGGATATCATCATTACGCCACATGCGACACCCGCAACGGCTACCAGTTTGAGAACCATCATTGTTAAATCGAAATTGCGGCGTTGTTTAATCACCAAAATTCCCCCTCACCGGCAACGGCGTTTCTTGACCATTACTAATCTTTTGACCTTCCTTGACTTTATACACGGAGACTATGGCCGGCAGTTCCTAATACCTAAAACCACCAAGAGTATCATCCTCACCGCAACAGCCGCCGTCTCGATCGCATTGCGGGTTAGCACCCATGCAACACACACAGTTGCCACCGCCCCCATTACACCGACCGCGACACCCACAACGGCTATTAGTTCAAGAACCAGCAGCGTTAGGCGGTCGATCCAATCAAATTTTCGGCTTTGATTAATCACCAACACCCCCACCGACAATGGCATTTTCTGACCATTCCTGATCTTTTGACCTTTCCTGACTTTCCTACCGCATCAGCGTGCCTGCAAGAAGATATTCCTCTTGCTCACCCCGAAACAGAAGTCCGAGCGTTGACCCCCTGAGCGCAAACAGATCTGTTTGAACGGTTTCTGTCTCCCACTGGTTCAATAGGTGTTGAAGGTACAGGAGATCAAATCCCGATTCCCGGGGCTCGCCCGTATACTCTCCGGCAATCTTTTCTTCCACATCGCCGTAAGGAGATTCGCCGACCAGCCGCAAAAATTGCGGTTCAAATTTCAACTTGGCGCTTCGGTTGCCCTTGTCGCTGATTATGGCCAAGGCGCGCTTGGTGGCGCCGAGCAGCGCGCCGCGTTTGGTGATCCACCGACCCACTGACTGCACGGCAAAGATATTGTTTAAGTCGGTAAACTTGCCATCCATCAAGCGGGCGATCCATGTGATCTCGCTTCCGTCGGACAGCAGCAGGAATCCATCCTGGCGTTGCGCATAGACGGCCTGATCGGCAGTGAAAATCGAGCAGGCATCTTTGGCATCTTCCGAGGCAATGAGCCAATCCGAATCCGGAAGCTCCGCGGTGCCATGGATTCTCGCGGCTTCTCGACCACTGGTCGCCTCAATCGCAATATGACCGCTTTGCACCTGGACGTGGACGCCCGCGCGGGCCGAAATGCTTTCTTTCCCCTCGGTAAATGGATACGTCTTGGTTAAGCCCCGAATCAGTCCCGGAAATTCCATGAATGTCTGAATGAACGGAAGAACAGGATACTCCAGCGCATCTGCGGCTGGAAGCTTCAGCTTCGCTTCTCCCGCCTCCAGATACACTTGATTCCCCCTGCGCTCCACTCCCAAATGCATCCCTTCAGCCACCTTGAGAAAGTTCAAAAATCGCTCCCCGCTCAAGATGACAAACCGCTCCGAATGCCCGTTTAGTTCGGGTGCTTCCACGCGAAAACCGGCCGACATATTGTAAGTAACGAACCGGGCGGCTCCGCCCTCCGCCTCAACAAGCACGCCGTTGAGAATCGGTTTGGGGGAATTTCTCAGCAGTGTGCGTTGAACGACACCAGCCATTTTCTGCGCATCTTTCAGGTCAATCACGATCATCGGAAATCACTCCATTCGGATTTTACTTATTGCCGCACTTGATACGGCTCAATCGCATCGGCAAAGGGGCCTCTCCTACACTGCATCAACGCCCGCCGCAGAATGGGCAGCGCACTTCAGGTGGGGTGGTCGACTCTTCTCCAAACTCCGCTTTCTAGAAAAATGTCTCCACCGTCCAGCGAAAGCCACTTAAAACTCGGTATCGGAGTATCAATGATTTGCAATTTTGCTTTCAGGCCATCAAACATCACGACATCTGCCGTGTATCGCTTTCCTTGTTTCTCGATGTTCGCCGTAGAGGTGAATGGAAGCGGCGAATTTGGCGGAAGGATATCGGCATAGTACTCACGCATCTTTCTCTCCGTGATAGTCACCTCCTCATCCCCTCTTGCCTGCGCGTTGCTTTGCACGTGCGCGCCGAACGTGAACCTGCGCGGTGCCTTTGGCGACACCCATCAGCGCGGCGGCCTGACTGTACGAATGACCAGCCTCGATTAAGGCCAGCGCCTGCCGCTGTCGCGCGCTGATTTCGCTACGTGCCATTTTGCACCATCTCCTCTACGCGCCTCGCGAGCCGAATGCGAACTGAAGGACTGTGCACCTCACACTCACCGAGAACCGAATGGCGGACCACGGCGCGCGCAATACGCTCCCCGGTCTTGAGCGTATGGATCGCCTTGACCTCATACGTGCGACCATCCAATTGAACGATTTGCGGGAATCTCATCCAAGAATCTCCTCCTCACCTGAAAGCCAATCCAAGAACGGCTTAATGAATGCGCGATCGTGATCTCTTGTGACACGAAGAAGAACTTCCGTTAAGACTTCGTCGCTCAGGAACCGAAACAACTCAAGCCGTGCCAATGCCCCGCTAACGATGCATGCGCTGGAAATAGCAGAATAACTCAGATGATCACTCATACTCGAGGCAAAGGTGTGCGCCATCGCAAAACGAACGAACTGGGAAGATTCTTTTGCGTGAGTTTCCAAGTACATCGCTTCCGCCATGCGCCCAATTTGACGCAACGCCCGACAAGCCGTCTGAATAACTTCGGGTTGGAAAGGGTCTGCATCTTCGAAAAATCTCACCCCATCGCCCGCTTCCGCCGAATCGATCAAGGCGATGCAAAACGCTACGTATGAAAATCCCCACATCACCCCGATTCCCGTTTGCGTATGCTCATCAAAATTCGCATCGCTCATTTTGACTCTCCTTCCGCTTTCTTAACTTAGAGGACTACGCCGCTGTGACACATTTTGCGCAACTTCGCGATCGCCTTTCTCTCCAGTCGCGACACTTGCACTTGACTGATTTGCAGTTTTTGAGCTATATTGCGCTGCCGGGCGCCATCCAAACGCGCCGATAAGATCATGCGCTCGCGATCCGTGAGTCTGCTTACCGCGTCGCACAAACACCTGGCCTGTTCTTGTTCGACGATGCTTTTCTCGATATTAACGGACGGATCCGATACTATTTCCGAGACCGTTCGCGCATTGCCGAATTGATCGCTAATCGGATCATCGAGTGATAACACATTGGAGCGAGTGCGCCGTTTACTAGCAAGAAGGCGCCGTTGCTCCTTCCATATCTCGGACTGAATATACCGGACCGCGACGGTCGAGAACTGTGTCCCTCGTGACGAATCATAGGCATACGCCGCCTTGATCAGCCCGATCATTCCGATGCTATGCCAATCTTCAGCATCGCTGGGAAACGGGCGGATCATGCGGTTAATGACGTACCATATTAATTTATTATTGCTAAGAACCAGTTTTTCTTGCTGAGGCGTCATCGTGATCCCCGCCCGCCTTCTCTAAAATTTCTGCTGCAATTTGTTCAGGAGACTTCTGTTCCGTATCAAATCGCAACGCCCGCACATGGGCGAAATCCTGTTCGGTATTATCGGCAAGCGTTCGCATGTCCGGCAGAGCCCCGTCGCGTTTCAAAACCCGCTTCATGCGCACCTCAAGCGTTGCATCCAGGACAACGACGAGCATTCCTTTTTCGTGCGCCCACAACGCCTCTTCCTGTGTTCGGCCATCTTCGATGACAACAGGCGCCAGCGTCAGCGCTGTATTCGCATGAACCAGAATCGGGTTCGGATGAAAGCTGCGTAAAAACGCGCCTACCTGCTGCATATAAGCCCGCTGTTCCGCCTTTCCAACGGCCCACGGAAAAGCGGAACGAACCATCTCCCGAATGGGTGTAGCCATCGCATAACGGTGATAGCCTTGTGCCTCTAAAACATCGGCGACCGCGGACTTTCCCGCTCCCATCGGCCCGATCAAAAATACGTTGACCATCGAATCCCCCCCTTTACAGTGCATCGGGTGACAAATTGGCTACCAGGTCCCGTAGTTGCTGAACCGCTCCCAAAAATCGACGCAGGCCGTCTTTGGCACATGCGTATATTGACCGACTCTCAGGCCGCTTGCGCCGGGATCGACAACCACAGCGCCCGCCCACTTCCCCTCTGGGTATGCCATGATGCGGTACGCCTCATCACCGACGCGGATGACGGCGCCTATGGGCGGCAGATGTTCGTCCACGGTTTTTCCCCTCCTCTCTAAGAGATTGATTCTCGAAACATTTAAGGATAGCCGTCACCGCAAGGCGACGTGTTTCTGTGTTTTGCGTCTCAGAGGTGTCCAATGCTTCCGCCTCCCGCAAGGCGGCAACCACTTGGGCGCGGGTGATGGCGCTCAGGGGCGGTTGTACGCGAATCACGACCCATTCACCGCGCTCAGTCCAGCCTCCGTTAGATGGATCTCATCTCCTCTTGGTGACAGGAGGATCCAACCCGCCTTTTCACAAATTCTGATTGTGCGAATTTCAGGCACACACTCACCCGCAGGCTCTGCGAGCCATCGCAAGAACCTCAACTGCGCACGAGTTGGTTTTTGGCCCTCAGACCACATGCATTCCCCTGCGCAAACGGGATCTGACGAACACTCTGCCGGATAAGGCTGTTGATCTCCTTTTCCGCGCCCCCAGTTCCAACCGCAAGCGAGACAAGGTGATTTTTTCCCCTTTTTCCATGTCAACGGGGCGCTTCCGCCACATCGAGGGCAACGGCCCGCATACAAGAAATCTCCATGCCCATCAGGAGTAACATCGTGAAAAAACTCTCCCCTCGCTACGCAAGAGAAGCATGGTTCTCCATTGAACTCCCCGGAACCACAACAAGTTTGACAATGCTTGGGCCATCTCTCTTTCCACGCGCGATTCTCGATATCCCGATTTTCCGCGGCTTCCAAACATTCAGCGGTGTGTTTCATCTGATCATCCCCTTTGTAACAATCGATCCAAGCGTTCACGGGTTATCGAGAGATTGTCCAGATCATCCCCCGCCAGATCACCAACATCGTTCCAGATCTGTTCCTCGATGTTTCGATACTCCCGTGCCGTCTTCTCGATCTCACGAAGCCTATCCCACTCATCCAGCCTTACCTGAATAGCGCCGAATCTCGACCGTTCTTCATCCGTCGCATCGGTATATCCGACTATGCGGCGAAGACGCGCAATCTCTTCGTCTTTCTCATGCACCGTAACTCACCCCTTCCGAATGCCCTTCATGCCGCCTCTGATCGACATCCATCCCCAGCCGCCGATACACGTCGCGCCGGCGAAAAAACTGCCCGCGCAGCATCGGATTGCCGGAATCCCAAAAATCCCACACCGCCGCACCTGTCTTGCCCTCGCAAGGGCGCATGACCCGACCGCATTCCTGTTCAACTGCTGCGGCGGCGCGTTTCGGACAGGTCATGAACAGTTGATCGAGATGAACGATGTCCAAGCCTTCGCGCGCCAATTGCGTTGCAAGGAGGATATCAATATCTCGCGCCTGCATGCGCTCCATCACATCCTTGCGATCTCGCTTGCTCATGCGCCCGGTGAGAATCGCCGTGCGCAGTGACGGAATGGCCTGTGTGAGCAACCCTTGCAGAACATCTAAATGTTCCACTCGCTCCGACAAGAC
Organism: Bacillota bacterium; assembly: GCA_021793015.1. Lineage (GTDB taxonomy): Bacteria > Bacillota > Bacilli > Alicyclobacillales > SLC66 > JAKADD01. The sequence continues at coordinate 537 of JAJYTO010000190.1, read as the reverse complement.
CAGCGAATAATGGCTTCGCGCATGTTGCGCGATGGCGTCTACAATCAGTTGATTTCGGCATTCATCCTGTGTCAGTTGCGTAAGCAGCGTCGAGTAGTCATCGTGCATATCGGAAAACGCCGTTTCAACTACATGCAGGACGGGCGTAATGGTACGTAACTGCGAGCGGTCAATCTGATACAAGATGGGGCCGCCCACTGCGTAGAGCATCGGATGAAGCCCGTCGCTTCGTTCTGGCGTGGCGGAGAGCCACAAACGATAGTGCGCGGGGAAACTGCCAAGCGCCTGCCGAAACGTCGTGGCCGGTGCATGGTGCGCTTCGTCCAGCAACACCAGCCCGAACCGATCCTGAATCTTCGTCAAATCCATTTTCGAAAGCGTCTGCACAAGCCCGATGGTCAAGCGTGAACCAACGATCTGCTTCCCGCCACCGACAATCCCAATTTCATCTCGCGGGATATCCAAGAAGTGATGCGCCCGTTCGACCCACTGATCGGCCAATTCGCGGGTATGGACGATGACCAGCGCCGGTTGTCC
>JAJYTO010000189.1 GCA_021793015.1 Bacillota bacterium | reverse complement strand
GCAGTTTCATTTCCCCATAGTGGCGCAACGACCGCGGCTTCGTCCAAAAGAGTTATCCAAAATCGACGTTCGCTTGTTGAACGTCGATTTCTTTGTGATCGATTTCAGATAACTCTCTATTCATTATGCGCAAAGAAAAGATTTCTCGCAAGCGAAACAAATCCGCGCCTCCGGGTCTCTATTTGGTTGAGAAGGGGGAAACGCCATGATCGAATTGACCCGCCGGAGCAAGGTCATCGTGGTGTCGGTGCTGTCAGTCCTATTGCTGGCCTCCATTGTGTTTTCCGGAGTCCTGATCGACCAAAGCATCCGGAATGTCACTTCTGCGGTCACTCGGTTTCAGTCGGTGAGCGCCGCCTGGTTGGGCGGCAACTGGTTGGGCGGTAATTGGTTTGGAGGAAATCCGTGGTCTGCGGGCTCTATATTGGCGAGACAAACCCATATGGTGGCGCTGTCGCTCCCGCAAGGGTCGCAGTTCAGCTTCTCGGCGCCCATGGGAACCATTCACGTGGTGCCCGCGACAGGCAAGCGCGTGCTTGTCACGACGATTGTGACCATGGCTGGCGAGACGCTTGCGCAGGCAAAGCGGCGGGCCGCGCAGACGAGTCTGACGCCGCAGTCGGCAGGTTCATCCTATTCAGTGGCCGTGAGCACGCCGAGCGGAGGGGCGTTGCGCGGACTTGAAACTACCGTGGCAATACCGCAAGGAATGGCCGTAACTCTTGCCAATCATCTGGGCAATGTCGATGTGACAGGTCGGTTTGCCAGGCTTTCGGTGCATGTCAATATGGGGAACTGCGCAGCGAATGTCAAGGTTTCGGGCGCCATGAGTATCGTGGACGACCTTGGCAACATCGATTTGAGTGGAACTTTGGGCCGGATGACGACGATCAGCGACCACATGGGCAATATCGGTGTCTATCTCCGTGGGCAGCACGCGCTGGGAAGCACGATTACGACAGATCTCGGCGCCATGAAGGTGATCGGCGCCAGCGGGAATGCCTTCAGCCGTCAGGGAAACACATGGACGGGCGACATTGGCGCGGGTCCACCGAAGGGAATCCTGAATGTCTCTGACAACCTTGGAAACGTAACTCTGAGTGAGGTGAACGCGTCATGACTGTGAATCCTGGTCTGGGGCTCGGCCCTGTCATGGGAGTGGGAATGGTCGCCATCCTGTTTCCGGTGTTTGTGCTCGCTGTATTCTTTGGTTTTATCATTTTATTGCGCTACATTCGCTACAAGGAGAACATGCTGATGATCCAGCGCGGGATTGCTCCGGACGCGACGCAGATCCCACCCGGCCTGAACGGCAGGCGCCCGTTGACGCCGGCGTACCGGCTGCGAAATGGGATTATCACATGCTGTGTGGGGGTTGCGCTGTTTTTCGGACTGCTCACGATGGGAGTCGGGCCGTGGCTCCTGGGTGGGCTCATTCCATTTGCCTACGGGATAGGGGAACTCCTTACGATCGTCCTGCTCAGTCCCGCGAAAGACAGAAAACCGTTCGATCCGGACGAATAGAGGTTATCCGAAAAGGGTCGAGAATGCTATACTGATTGGTATCCATGCATATGCAGACCAACTTGTCGCAAGCATGACGTGACGATCCCAGGTCCAACAAGACGCCAATTCTGTGCGAAGACAGGCCGATCTGGATATACATGGCAGACAAAAAATTTCTTTTGGGGGCGCTCGATGATTCTATGTGGAACATGTGCGTGGTCTGATCATGCGCGATTTTATCCCCGTCATGTTCGACCTGGAGATCGCTTGCGTTTTTACGCGAAGCATTTCTCGGTTGTGGAAGTGGATACCACGTATTATGCGCTGCCTAAACCAGATACTGTGCGCACTTGGGCGCACGCCGTTTCGGAGAGTTTTGCGTTCCACGTCAAGGCCCATCAATCAATGACTCTTCAGGATCGTTCCCTACCGAATGTGAAGGACAAACTGGACGTATTTTCAGCTTTTCGAGAAACCATCGCGCCTCTGCAAGAACGAGCCCAGTTGCGCGCCTTGCTGTTTCAGTTTCCGCCTTGGCTTGCCAAAGAAGCGCGGGTCAAGGACTATATCGAGCAGTGTCGCGAGTATTTTGCGCCGCATCTCGTGGCGATCGAGTTCCGGCATGGCAGTTGGTTTCAAGAGGGTGAATTGACGGCGACGCTGAAGTGGCTGCGAGAACTTGACGCCGTCCATGTGATCGTCGATGAGCCGCAGGTTGGCGCGGGGAGTGTTCCACTCATCGCGGAGGCGACACATGACCGTTTGGCGCTGGTTCGCTTTCACGGTCGCAACGCGGACACTTGGGCAAAACCCAATCTGCCGTCAAGCGGGGAACGCTTCCGGTATTTATATTCGCAGGAAGAACTGCAGACTTTTGTGCCTGTCTTACAAGGGCTGGATGATCGGGTTTTGGAGGTGCACGCCTTGATGAACAATAACTTTGACAACTACGCGATTCGTGGCGCTTTGTCTTTGCAGCGGTTGTTGAGTGGGGAGACAGAGGGACGCGATGAAGCGGACTGGAATGTTGAACAAGGTGAGTGGTCGCTGGACTGAGCGGGTGCAAGGGGCAAGGTGCGGGGCGTCGGAGCGGCGGTAGCTGACGGTTTGCGTCGGCTAAGGTGGCCCCGTCCGTCAAGCGCAGTGCGCGGGGCGCCGGAGCGGCGGTAGTTGACTGAGCGGGTGCAGAGTGCAGTGCGCGAGGCGACGGAGTGACGGTCGTTCGCTGAACGGTCACGGAACTCCAGCGCGTGAGAACGCATGCTGACGTTCTGCCAGCCGAAAGCGAACGCTCTGCGATGTCATCGCAATGGGTGGTGGTGTAATTCAGTGTATGTGGTTGTTGATCAGGCAGGTTTGTCCCAACTCGTCGACCACGGGCGTTGCGGTTATGGGCAATACGGACTTGCCGGGGGTCAGCCGATGGATTCGCAAGCCGCAAGAACTGCGCTGGCCCTCCTCGGCGGCGGCGCGGCAAACCGACCCTGGTGGATAGAGATCGGCCCGGCGGCATGCCGTATGCGAGTGACCGAACCGCTCATGGTTGCCCTTGCGGGAGCTGCCCGTTCCATCGGGTATGGCCGCGACGAGTACGACGCTCGTGAGGTCGACGGCGAGTACGGCCCTGGGGTTGATGGCGGCCAACCTCGTGAGGTTGGCCGTAAGTACGCAAGGAACCTTGGCCGATATTCTCAGATCTCGCTTCAGTTGAAAGAGAATCAATGGCTGCAGATTGGCGCGGCTGAAGATGGCTTCTATTCGTATCTCAGTTTCGGCGCCGAACTCGAACTCGAAGGCATCCTCGGGAGCGTGGGAGCCAGCCTTGTGGGCGATTTTCCGGGCATTCTGGGCAGGCGGCTCGCGAATGGCGATCGCCTTGCGGTTGCGCCGACGTTTGTTCCAACAGGAGAGGCGCCTTCTGTCACAAGGACAAGCATTCATCCTGTCGCCAGCAGGCAATGGCTGCACTGCGGCCGTTCTCCCGCGTCCGATTCCATACTTCGTTTTGTGCCGGGACCCGATTATGGCGCACTGCTTGCCGCAGCGCCATGGGCTCTCGCATCCGGGGCATGGATGACTTCGTCGACAGTGGACCGAAGGGCTGTCCGTTTGCAGGCAAAGCTCGATGCGGCCCCGCCGGCTGTGTCGATGAACGATGGCGCGGCGCGCTCCGTTCCCACCGTTCAGGGCCTGATTCAGTGGCCAAACGGGGGCTGGCCGCTGATCCTGGGGCCTGATCGGCAAACGATAGGAGGATATCCGCGATTTGGCTGCATCATCACCGCGGACCTGCCCCTGTTGGGAAGACTGCGGCCCGGCCGGAGCGTGACCCTTGTCCCTGTGTCTCGGCAGGAAGCGCGCGCTCTATACGAAACAACGGAACAGCGCGTCAGCAAATGGCTGCACTGGGTTCGGACAGCCAGTGAGAGATGACCGCCTGGCGGGTTGCAAGTCAATGTGATCGGAAGGTGCCTTCATGGATCGTGGGTTGAAAAATTGGATGCTGGCGTCAGTCGCCATCGTTCTGGCCGGGATCGGCCAGATCGTCGGCGCGCAGTTTCGCCTGCACGTGTTGGAGCACGCGATCTACGTACTCGCAGCAGTCCTGGCCGTCATCATGGTTATACGATATCTGATGCAAAAGCGGAGAAAATGATTGAGAGATTGTGTTACACTTAAAGTGATTGACTGATCAGTCAAAGGAGGTATTTCGCTGTGTCAGATGTAATCCAGGTGGACAAATCAGGGGGAGTCGCCGTAGTGACGATCACGAATCCACCGATGAACGTGCTCAATCGATCCGTGGTGGAATCGCTTTCTGAGACATTTGCGCGATTGGAGCAGGATGACGATGTTGTTGTCATCGTCGCCTGTGGAGCCGGAGAACGCGCATTCATGGCGGGAGCGGACATCAAGGAGTTCCCGGATGCTCTTGGACAGCCAGGGCAGGCAAAGCAGTTGGCTCTGCGCTTGCACGAAGTCATGAATCTCATCGATCATTGCCCGAAACCCACGATCGCCGCTCTGCACGGGTTTGTACTGGGCGGCGGACTGGAATTGGCGCTCTCGTTCGATATGCGAATTTGCGATGCCACGACGCAACTCGGATTGCCGGAAATTAAGCTCGGCATCTTTCCGGGCGCCGGTGGTACACAGAGATTGCCGCGGCTGATTGGCGAAGCGAAAGCGAAAGAACTCATGTTTACAGGGGAACCGGTGTCTGCGGAGGCGGCCTTGGCCATGGGGCTTGTCAACCGTGTCGTGGCCAAAGGGGAAGCGCTTGGCGAAGCCAGGCTGTTGGCAGGGTTGATTGCCAGACGGAGCCTGCCCGCTCTAAGAAGGCTTAAAACAGCGATCGATCAAGGTCTGGACGGCACGCTGGCTGACGGCGTATTGGTGGAGGCGGGACTGTTTGATGAAGTGTTTCAAACAGACGACAGTCGTGAGGGCGTCAGCGCGTTTCTTGAGAAGCGGGAGCCTGTATTCAAGAATCGCTGAGGTTCGTGGATCGAACCGCTAGAAATGGAGGCCGCAGTCATGGACTTCGCTTGTCTGGATGAACATTTGCGCGCCGCCGCGCAGGGAACCCCCGATGCGCCGGCCTATACGTACCTGGGAAAAACGGTGTCATATTCCGAATTGTATCACGACGTTCTCTGTGTGGCCGGGGGTTTGCAGGAACTGGGCTTAGCGTCCGGCGATGGATTGGCCATTCTGCTGCCCAATGGCCCCGAGTTTGTCACCGCATTTCATGGGGCTCTTCGTGCGGGCATGTACTGCGTTCCCATGAACCCTCTGTATCCGCCCGGTGAACTCCTGTACATGATCAGGGACAGCGGAGTCAAAGCCATAGTGGCGCCTCTGCAGTTGGCCGCCATGGCTCCCTTGGTCAGGGCGGCCGTTCCCGGGATTGCGCTGATTGTGGTGGAGCAGAGCGGAGCGTTGCCGGACGGTGTTGTGCCGTACGGATCGCTTCTCGCGCATGCTCCCGTCGCGGACGCAAGGCGGGCGACAGGATCCGTGGACGACCTCGCCGTGGTGCTGTATACGTCCGGCACGACTGGAAAGCCGAAAGGCGCCATGCTTACGCACGGAAATTTGAGTTCCGAGGCGGTCATCCTGGGGGATTATATGGACTACGCGGCCGAAGATCGCATTGTGGCGGTGTTGCCGCTGTTTCACGCCTTTGGCTTGACAGTCTGTCTGAATACCGCCATTTATACAGGCGCTGAACTCATCATTTTGCCGCGCTTCAGTCCCACAGAGGTATTGACCGTCATTCAGGCGGCGCGCGCGACCATTTTTGTCGGCGTTCCTACGATGTACAGTTTTATCTTGCAGGCCGCCCGCGATACGGCCGTCGACGTCAGTTCCGTACGCCACTGGGTGTCTGGGGGAGCCGCTATGCCAACCGCGGTCATGGAGTCGTTTGAGCGCCGGTTTGGCGCACCGATTTTGGAGGGATACGGGCTGTCGGAAGCATCGCCTGTCACTTCATTTGCGCCGATGGACGGCCGCCCCCGAAAAATTGGTTCCATCGGGGTGACTCTGCCGATGATGGAGCAGATGGTCGTGGATGAAGAGGACCGCGCCGCGCCGGTCGGAGAGCTTGGCGAACTGGTTGTGCGCGGGCCCAACGTCATGAAGGGGTATCTTGGCCGCCCGGAGGAAACGGCCGCCATTTTACGGGGCGGATGGTTGCATACGGGCGACATTGCGCGGATGGATGAAGACGGATACTTCTACATCGTGGATCGAAAAAAGGATATGATTATCGTCGGAGGGTTCAACGTGTATCCGCGAGAAGTCGAAGACGTGTTGTTCGGGCATGAAGGTCTCATCGAATCCGCCGTCGTCGGGGTTCCGGACGATCAATACGGGGAGGCGGTGGTCGCCTATGTGGTCCGGAGAAACGACAGTCTGACGGCGGAGGACATCCAGGCGTTCTGCGCCGAACGACTCGTCAAATACAAATGGCCAACGCGTATCGTCTTCACCGATGAACTGCCAAAAAATGCGATAGGCAAAGTGTTGCGACGCCAGTTGAAGGAATTGTCCGCGCATTCCCCTTCTTAGGCGCGAAGCGCCAAGAGGGGGTCAAGCGGACAGTCTTTGTTTTGATGGAGCGTTTCACAGAGGAATCGGTGTAGATTGGCCGGGATTCAGGCCCGAGGTGGACGCGGTCGCCGCGCTCCGCCTTTCGGGCGTTTTTTGAACAACCTCTTGAAGGCGATCATTGACTGTACGCCGCAAACCAGAACAGTCCCGTTCCCCAGCGGGGACGGGACTGTTCTGT
>JAJYTO010000188.1 GCA_021793015.1 Bacillota bacterium | reverse complement strand
GGTGAACTCCACTGAAATCAGCGGAAATCCGTGGACCAGGAAAAGCCGTACGCGAACTTTGATCACTGGCCTCACCCCCTTACATCCGTGTCCCAGCGGACGCCGATGCCCATGTGCCCCACGGATCGGGGATGAGGTGGCCAACCCAACTTTCGATGGCCGTCCAAAGGACGAGCCTTGTTATCATTCTATCACGGGTCTATGGATATGTCTTTTTTTTACGCATGCTGAAGCAACCCTCTGGAAAGATTTCTTCATTTCCGGAGGGTTTAATGTTTGGTACAGTTATTTACCTGTAAAAAACAACCGTACAGACCAGACGTGTAATGTTCGGCTTCCGGAGGCTGTCCAAGCCTCCGCGGCTACTGGATCGTTCGTGTTTCAGGCTGGATCCAGGGAGGCCTAAGAGGAAGAAGGTTCGTGTTTCTTTTTCCACGGCCACCCCCGATGTGGTTTCTTCTCGTCGGTCGTTAACCACTGCTCAACGAGCGGCCTCCAGGCTCTCGCAATTGCATCCCTGATATCAGTGTCTAGTGGGGATTGCACGTTCCACTGGGCCTGTTGGAGCTCATCATGAGGGAGCTGCGGCAAATGGATCGCGCCGGCAAATAACTCACGTTCCCGCTGGACAATGACACTGCTACGATTCACGATCGTTTGTACGCGACGTGTCGGTAATTCCTTGATGCGCTGGGCCGCCTCGTACTCTGGCGTTTGCGCCTGGCCCATCATGCGCGCCAGGCGAATAGGATCTGGCTCCACAACCCACCACACGCGATCCGCGATTTCAAAGATCTCCTCGTTGTAAAACTGACTCCCTGTGTCGAGCAAAACGAGCGGGTAATCTCTCAGACGATAGATAAGCCGTAGCAATATGTCAATCTGTTCTTCTGGATCTGCTTCCGTATGATCTTGGTACAGTGGATACCAGGATACGCCCCCGATCTCAATGGCTTGTATTGGTTTCGCCTGACGCCAATCCCTGCCTGTCGCTTGGGCCCGCACATCCAGGAGATCCACAAGAGATGGCGTGATGCCAGGCGCCTCAATCACCGCGACGCGAACGCGAGCGCGCGCGACGAGTTGAGCGGCCAGGAGCGTAGTGAGTGTGACACCTGAACGCGCAAACGCAGAGGCGACAACGATCAGGCGCTGTGCTACGCCAGTCTGTACCGCCACCTCCACAGGGCGGTCCACATGGACGATTCGCTCGACTTCTACGATCCTTTCTACCGGGACCTCTACAATGCGTTCAACTGGAACCTCGACGATCCGTTCAACCGGGATCTCGACAATCCGTTCAGTGGTAGGTGCGGGTGCATGATCCTTTGTGATCGGTGAGCTTACTTTGGTTTCTGTAGCAGGAGCAGATCGGGTCGGCGCCGGTCGAAGCAGCTGCGACACGCGCAGCGGTTGTGGTTCTGACGGACCGTCCTCTTTCGGCGCCTTCTCTATATCAACTGGGGTCACAGGCGGCTCTGTCGTGACCACCACCGGAGCTTGGGTGACGGGTGATGTTGGTACCGGCGTGCGAATGACAGCGGCATGGTATGCTGCGACCTGGCTCAGCAACACATCGTAGTCCAGTTCAAATGGGATGATCGGGATCTGAACGCGTTCAAGAAGTGCCTTAGCGTCGGCGGCAAACGCTACCGTGTGATAGAGCACAGCGACAGCAATTCCTTGTGTTTGCACGGTATCTCGAAGCTGTTCGAGATCCTGTTGGTAAGGGGCCACTGCGTACCCTGCGTTTCGCAATCGAATCGACGCGCGTTTATAGCTGCTTTGTGGCATGAGTAGCAGAATCATCCCCAGCCGCCTCCTCACAAGCATCTGAGTCCGACAACAACTGATCGAGAAAATCCTCCGTGTCGGGTGTCAGTGGCGGTACAACGACACGAGTTGCCGCCCGCAAGAAAGAGTAATCAGGTTCCTCTTCGAGGCGAAGACCACGGCCATACTTTGTTAATGTGTCTAGGTCAGCCGGTGGACACACTTGGTGCTTCCAGTACTTGTACTGCGCCTTTTTTAGGAGCACTACGGGTCGGCCTCGTTGCAGCACGAGTGTAAAACGGTTATCGAGAGCGCGGAGTTCCGAGGGTTGCATGAGACGACGGCCCTGATACGTTTGCTGTTCAGTTCGTGTGTTGAGCGCGGACGCTGTCTTCTCACCCTGGTTAGCCACACGGATCGTCGTGTCCCCCACCAACTCAGAGAGAATTTTTGCGGTCTCCAGGTCGTTGTTGCCAAGCACAATTGTGGTATCACAAGCCCCCATGAATGCAGCCGCCTCCTCCTTGCCATATACACTCTGGAGCTGCGGGATGCTGTGCCAAATGTGAAGAGGTTTAAGCCCCCGACCGCGCATCGTCGTGAGTTTTGTGAGATAGTCACCAATGCGACCGATGTTGGCCATTTCCTCCATTATCGGTACAACGACAAGGTCGAGCTTATCATTGGTTCGGCGGGCGGCTTCGTACATGGTGTTGTAAAAGGTGGTCCACAAAACGGAACTTTGCGCGCGAAAAGCGGTATTGCTGTCGGAGATCCAGATATACATGATCGTTTTCTCGTACCCGATACTCGCCATGTCAAAATCTGTCGTCGCACATTGGCGACGTACATCGTCGATCCCGTAGCTTTGCATGCGAGACCCGAGTGTGGCTATAATCCCTTCTCGAACTTCATCCGCCCCGCGAATGAACGCCTTATACTCTTTGGCCGCCAGGCCAATCAACCCGGACTGCTCTATCATCTCTGGGCCTCTCTCTGGATCCAGCAAATCGGCGTCAACCAGGCAGTCGTAGACATCTCCCCAGGTGCCGTGTTTTTCTCTCTTGGCCAGCACGTATCCGATCAGAGCCACCAACAAGGATTGGGCTTTCTGACTCCAGAAATCCTCTTTTTCGTCCTTTCCCATAGAAGCCTTCATAAATATATTGGCAATTGTGGCGATATCAGTCTCGGATCGTATGTACTGCAGCGTATTCAGACGATCCCCATACGAAAAGTAAATATAATCCAAAACACACACTTGATACCCGTGTTCGCGGGCATAGTTGGAGGTGAGTTTATACACTTCCCCTTTGGTGTCGGTGACCACAATTGACGCACCCTGCTGAAGCAAGTGAAAGATATTCGGGAGCACAAAGCCCGTCGTCTTCTGCGACCCAGGTGGCCCGATGATGAGATACTGGTTATTCAGTACGGGATCATCAAACGGATGAATGGCGTACTGATCTGCTGCCTGCTTTGGCCTGTTGGGACTCTTTGTTCTGGACGGACGAACATCCTTATCGGCATCCAATTCGGTCTTTATTGGCCAATATTCTTCGGCATCGTAACTGCCCATCAGAATACCGCGCTGGGCCTTGTAAAAAAACTGCTTTACTTCGGCTTTGGTCATGAAACGGGATGTTCCGTGTGATGCATAATCGTCACGCTGTTCATATTGCCTCCGCTCATTACTGATTCGCCGCAATGCAGGAATAAAGACGATAAATAAAAGTGCCAACAGACTCCCCCACACCACTTGGACAACGCGAAGATTTAGGGCAAAAGCCTGACCGAAGTACCGAAGAGAACGAAACCCAAGAGCAAGTGCTTGAAGTGACACTCTTCGATGTGATAACCAGTACATTGCCGTTCCCAAAACATTGAGGGCTACCACACAAACGACGAGCCACAACAAAGTGGTTTGCACTATAAACCATTTTAGTTTTGGGGTGAGTCTTTTAACTTTCACACGTATCCCCCCTTACCAGGTATTTTTTTCGTTCTTCTACATAGGCATCCACATCGACTTTTCGCCATAACATTTCGCGTCCTTGATACACCGGCAGTGGAAACGGAGGGCCCGGGCGCATGCCTGTACGCAACTGTCGCACAAATTCGCGGCTAACCCCCAACAGGCGCCCAAATTCGGTTTGATTCACAAGTGCCTCCACCCGCACCACCTCACATGTAGGTTATTCATTAGCTTGTTCCGTGTCAAGCTTGTTTACTGATGCATGTGTCGATGTGAACGCCTTTGTTTTCGGATCCGGGGTTGTTTCTCTATGGCTTCGAGATCATGGTCGCGTATGAGCTGGTCAATGAGTTGCAGGGCAGTGTTGGCGCCGGCAAGTTTTTGGGTTAAGTCACGCTGCTGGTTCATGAGCGAGGCTACCTGGTGTTTGTCGGTCGTTGCATGATCTTGCAACGCATCAATTCTCTGCGTGACTCCAGCCAGGTTATCTTGAAGACCATGGAGTTGTTTTTTGCTCCCTCTTCGCTCTCGCCATCCCATCCCCTCGATCACTTGTATTTCTTTGCGCAGCGTCTCGCGCTCTTCAACAGCCAGTTGGAGTTGATGAGTTCTTCCCAAGGTCTGGTTCACTTCGTCCAACTGCCTGTGGATGGTATCACGTCGCGTGGTGGCCTTCGTTTTGAGCACGATCCTTTGTTGATGATTCAAGCGTTGTATCGTTTCATGGAGTTTCGCGGTGCGAATCGGTGGGTTACTCGGTTGATGCTCCGGTCTCGCTTGGGTTGGCTCCTGCTTGGTGAGACCGTATCGTGCCGTCTCACGCTCCGCCCACTGACCCCATCGTTTACTCATGCCCTCTTTGCTGTCGGTCACGATTTCTAACGCCAATCGCTCTCGGCTGCATGCCACATACGCCGTCTGAGCGCTCGCCACACGATTGGCTTCGCCGGCCACGATCACGCTTTCGACGGTTTGACCTTGGCTGGCATGAATGGTACGGGCCCAGCCATAGTCCATCATATGTGATTTCTTTGGGTCCAATTGGATATTGCGATTCCCGACTTGGACGATAATCTGTTGCTTTTCCAGAGCAATGATCTTTCCTGTCATCCCATTTTTGATACCGATCGCCTTGTTGTTTTCGCGAAAAAGAACCTGGTCCCCGGCTGCCAACGCCATATCGCGCGTGTTGTAAACCTGCGCACATTTGGGATCCAGTTCGGCCGGATTGACCGTGCGGGATGCGTTGGATTCGCGATCCTGAATCGTGAGCATGTTGAGCGTGCCATCCACTTTGGTAATGGTGTACTCCTTTGTGGTGGCTTGTGTGGCTTTCCCTTCCGTGACCCGAAGTACCTGGCCCTCGCGATAATGATGGGCATACTTTCTTTCTTCACGCGTCTTGTCCGGCTTGTCCAAGGCTTGTATATTCACGAGGTCTTGCCCAATGTGACCTTGTGCTTGCAAGCCGTCGCGTACCTTATCATTGATTTTTTGGCGCACGATGTTCGTACCACTCACAATCATCGTGCGCTCTTGGTCTTCAGTCGATCGGGATAAATACGATTCGGCGGTTCGTGTTGCAATCGCTTCCCGTCGGTCTTCGGTCGAAATTTTCGGATTCCCTTTTTCGTCTTTGTCCGTAGGGATCGGTTTGACCTCCACCATGTAGGGCTCCGCTAAAGCCACAGCTTCCGTAGCACGGCCGGTCGCGAAGTGTTGTGCAATGTCCCGGAGTTGGGGATCTCGTTGTCGTTGAATTTCATCGATCGTCGCAAAATGGATGGCCTTCGTTTGCATCAACTGAGCGAAAGGGCTGCCCGCTTCCACACTGGCCAATTGCCGCGGATCTCCGACCAATACCAAGCGATCCATCGGGGATAGCTTTTGCATTACGGCTTCCATATCTTTGGCTGATACCATCCCTGCTTCGTCCATAATGACCAAACGAGGGGTTTCATTTTGCGAACGAGCCAGGATAAAGCTCGCGATGGTCCGGGTGTCGTCAGCGCCAGCACTTTGTAATTCTTGCGCTGCCGCCGTGGAGGGGGCAATGCCGACGACTCGGTATCCCCTGGCTTGTGAAGCCTCCACCACGCCTTGCATGGCCGTTGTCTTGCCAGCTCCAGCCGCTCCGACGATTCCTACCACACGATCCTGCGTGGTAAGACCCAATTGCATGGCGGCTTTCTGCCCCTGGCTGTAGGGATAGCCTTGGCGTTCTTCTCGTTTGACGAGAAAGGCGCTTGCTTGTTCGTGATCCATAAGGGCAGGGGCATCACCTTGAGCCTGCCGGGCAAAGTCCAGGATCCATTCTTCACGTCGGACGGCTTCCCGCGTGGTGATGCGATCCTCGCCCTTGTCAATGATCTCGTTACTAGTCCCCATGACCTGCCCGATGTCACGTAAGTGAGCTCTTCCCATGCCCGCTTTAAGGGCTTCTAAAAAGGTGGCCTCTTTGCTGAAAACACTCTGACGTTCTGACAGATGTGCCAGCGCAGACTGTACGGCAATATCAGCATGATTTTCGTCTTCGATCGCTGGGTTTTTAATGTTATCAACGGCATTTTGCTTCACCTCGTGCAGTTGGAGATTCGCCACCTCCGCTCGCTCGTGCCATTGGCGATGTTGATCCAGTTGTCCTGGTTGACTTTTTTTGGTGCGCGTGGCGAGATTGGCGAGCGTCCGCTCTTGTGCCGTGGCGGTATCACGGGAGAGTCCACGTTGAGCCAGCGTGTCATCGATCTGCTGCTTGCGTGCAGAAAATTCACGGATTGCTTCCTTGGCAATACCGGCCAGTTCAAAACCGTCTTCTGTTCGTTCGATCTGATAGCCTATACTTTGAATTTTTTCTGCGAGAACGCTTTTGTAAATCGCGTCAGCCGTATGCATCCGTACTGCATTTTCACCAAAATCGAAATTGATGCCCACCCATTTACCGTCTGCACGTTGCGTGGCATTGGCCACAATACAGTGAGAGTGTAGTTGAGGATCTACCACGCCGTCTACTGGACGTGAGTCTTCGTGCCGGTGAATGGCGGCGATCATATTCCCTGTCATCTCGATGGTTTT
>JAJYTO010000187.1 GCA_021793015.1 Bacillota bacterium | reverse complement strand
CATTTCCTGTAAGCAGGTGTTAAAAAAACAATTGGATGAGGCTTTTCTTTTCAATTATCATGGGGTGACGCGCGACATCTGCGAAAGTCCGTTTGCAGTACAGCTCGGAGATGCGGACGAAATGTGCGGAGGAGGCGGTTCATGGACAAGATAACCCTCAGATCGATAGACCGCGGCAACTGGCGAGAGTGTATAGGTCTTTTCGTCTCAGATGAACAGAAGAGTTTTGTAGCGTCGAATCTATTCTCTCTGGCACAAGCCAAGGTGTTTGATGAATGTGTTCCACTTGGCATTTATCACGGAGACGCGATGGTGGGATTTGTCATGTATGCTCTTGATGATCAGGATCACAACTACTGGATCTACAGGCTGATGATAGACCAGCGGTATCAGCGCCAAGGATTCGGAAAAGCGGCCATGATTAAGGTGATGGATCGCCTGAAAGGGTTTCCTGATTGTGTTAGGGTACGTATATCGTACGAACCTGAAAACGAAGGAGCGGCGTTATTGTATAGAAATCTTGGATTCCGAGAAACCGGGGATATCATAGAAGGTGAGATCGTCCTGGAATGGATGGACCGTCATCGTGACGATGGTCGGTTGATAGGGGGGAGGAAGACGTGAAGGCATCGGTTCAGACAAGAGTGGACAGGTGGTGCGGGCGGTGAAAGGACTTGATCGGTGATGATCATGGATGCAGGTCACGCGGATGGTGGACATTCGCACAAAAGAGGTTGAAGCAGACGATGCAGATTGCCAAGCGACGGGGGGATAATGGGTGATAACTGAAGCGGCGATCCTCAATGTCAGGTACGGAATGGAGCAGGAATTTGAGAACTCGTTCAGGAGGGCCTCAAAGATAATCTCTTCAATGTCCGGATACCTATCACATGAGTTGCAAAGATGCATAGAGGTTCGGGGCAAATACCTCTTGCTTGTGAAATGGGAACACTTGGAGGACCATGTCATTGGATTTAGACAGTCGGAAGAATATCAGGAGTGGCGAGAGTTACTCCATCATTTTTATGACCCTTTCCCCATCGTGGAGCATTTTGAAACTGTACCGAATTTGACGGGTGACGATTGACTGACAAGGATACGGATCCGCTGTTGCCACCGGGGAGTGTGAAAGGAAAAGATTATCCCATCCTTCGTAGTAAAGAGAGGAGGCAAATATCCCTGCATCGCAAGACTAAGGCCTACCTGTCGATGACCGCCGCCATGATAACCGTGGGGAGCTCGTTCGTGGTCAGCAAATTCATCGTGGCGCGCTTTCCTGTGTTTCTGGCTTCGGGACTTCGCTACGGCTTGGCTGCCGTGATTTTTCTTGTCATTCTCTACGCCAGGGAGGACGGATTCCCCAAGCTCACGCGCCAGGATGTCCTGCGACTGTTCCTGCTGGCGCTGACCGGCGTGTTTGGATTCAGTGTCTGCCTGCTCTACGGCATCAAGCTCACCACGGCAGCCGCGAGCGGGATCATTGCGAGTACGGGTCCGATGGTGATTGCGCTTCTCTCTTTTCTCTTTTTAAAAGAGCGGTTGCGGCGCCAACAGTGGCTCGGGATCACGCTTGCCATTCTGGGCATGGCCGCGATTCGCATGCCGAGCGAAAGCCCTCAAGCGATTCCGCAAGGTGTTTCGGTTTGGGTGGGAGACCTTCTCATTTTTTGCGCAGTGATCGGAGAATCCATGTTCACAATACTTGGGAAGGTTCTCTCCGCGCGGTTGTCTCCACTGGCCATTTCGACGTACGTCACGGTCTTTGGTTTCTTGATGTTTTTGCCGTTCGCCATTTACCAGTCCCTTTCCTTTCATTTTCGGGCTCCGTCCGTTGCCGACTGGATGTATATTGTTTACTACGCGGTTGTGGTAACCGTCATCGGCCTCACTCTCTGGTATTCAGGCGTGTCCGTTGTTCCCGCCAGCACGGCGGGGGCGTTTACCGGTGTGATCGCCATCTCTGCCTTATTGCTGTCCTATGTATTTTTGCAGGAACCTCTCAAATGGGACTATCTAGCCGGTGGCGTGTTTGTGCTGATCGGCGTGTACGTGACCACGTGTCGGCTCTCTGATGGGGCGGACGATCTTCGAACGGCGAAGGCGTCAGCGCCTCCATCCTCATCCGTGGATCGGGGAGAGTGAACGACAACAGTCTTGGCAATAGGGTAGGGCAAGCAAACTTCGGTCAACTGTTGTGTTCGTCCTAAGCGTCAGGGATTATAACAACTCGGAAAGGTATCGAACGGGCTTTCCTTGTTGGAGCGCATATTCGATTTCCTTCCTGGTGCTGGAGCCAACATATCTGTTAACATCTATAACAAATATTTCGTCAGCCAGATCAATCTGACCTTCAATCGCAGGTTCCCCTCATTTCGATAAATCGGCGTCTCGTGCGGTGAACGATCGTGCGTTGACCGCAAGCTCTTCTACCGTCCGCAGAAATGCGTCCTTCTCTTCGACGAAAGGGAGGTGATTGCTCTCCTCGAAAATTACGAGCCGCGATCCTGGAACGAGCGCGTGTATTTCTTCGGAGAAAGCGGCGGGGCACTGTACATCGTGCCTTCCGCATTGAACGAGCATGGGAATGTTCAGCGTTCTCAAGGACTCGCGAATACCATACGTCTTAAGATCCATTGTACGCCGCCATCCTCTTTCTATTGATTGGGCTAGGCTTGACGTCGGCGAAGTACTGATCGTACTTTTCTGGCCGATAGAGAGACAACTCCGTCCATTTCCGGCGCGCTCGTTGTTTTCGTCTTTCGGACGTGAAGGGCGAGTTCAGTGAGAGCATGATGATCATCATATCCTTGCGGTATAGGCCGTCCCTGAAGTTGTACAGGCAGTTTTTTTCTTTCAGGAACTCGCGAGACGCCGCCGAGCCGCGGATCACGAGCGAATCCAAAGAACCAGGAACTCTCGTGGCGTACGTCAATCCCAAGAATCCACCCGTTGAATGTCCGGCGAATGACCACGTGCGGTAACCGAGTGCGTTCCGTACGCTCTCAAGGTCACTGACTGTTTCATTCATGGACAATTCCCGCCAACTTCGCGTCCTTGAGGAGTTGGCGGTTTCTTTCAGGTTGACTAGGATAACCTTGAAATACTCAGCGAAGGAGTCAGCAAGCAACCCGCCCTCCTCCGTGAACTCCTGATATAGGTGAGCAACGCACAGCGGTTGATCGCCGCCAGCGGTGAAAAGTTCGAATGCCCCTCTCTCTGTTTGGATCATCTGTTGTTCCCACCGTCTCATGGCTGTTCCATCTCCCATGACATTTTCTGACTGAACTCAGCGGTCCAGGTTGTCAAGGCGCGCCTTTTTAGATATTAATAGCCTTCAGCCGACATTCGTAGAGTCAAGCGGTACTCTGTGGGAAGACGGTGATCCACAAAAAGAACGGTTAAGGTGTATATTGGAATAAAGCATGTGATCGGAAATTCTCTTGACTGAAACGCAGGTGCACCAAATGGCATTGTCTCGTGAACAATGACGATGAAGAAATCGCGGAGTACAAACGTATTCGGCAGCAACTGCAACAGGGCGACTTCCTTCCCTTCGACGAAGTCTTCGGTAAGAATTGAGTGTAGAGTGGAGGCCATGAGACCATATGAAACGCAGCGAGCAGATTCTTGATGTGGAACTGTCAAACGCCATTTTGCTCTCGTTGCAAGGTGATTTCGATCATCCGAAGACCCCTCCTCTCCAGGTAGCAGCGACAGATCGATTGTCCTTGGCGGATGAAATCTACGGTTTGAGCGTCTTTTGGGCGCGCGCGAAAGAAATATTTCCCTTTTGGAAGCATCGCACCATGGACTGGGATCAGTTGTTTCGCGACCATCTTTCGGAGTTGGTTGCATCCGGTCCATTGGAGCTTGCGGATTACTATGATTTTCTTCAGACTTTTGCCGCGTCTCTCGGCGAAGGGCACACCTATGTCCGGTTTCCGGCGGAGATTCAAAAGCAATGGAGGTACCCATCTCTTCAACTGGACCCTCTTGTGGTAAATGGAGATATTGGCATGGTGGTGTCCTCTGGCGAACTGCCAAGGGGAACGCAGCTTATCGAGGTCGATGGCATTCCTGTTCGGCAGATGGTTGAGAGGGTCGCTTCAATGACGTCTGCCTCAACGCCCCAGGATCGATTCGCCAAGGTGGCAGACACCTTATTGCGGCGAAATCAAGGGGACAGCGTATCCGTAAAGGCTATTCTACCCGATGGCAGCATGGTGTCCTGGCGTGGGGTGGCAGAGCACATTCCCCAGCCGCGAAAGTACGAGATGCAGAAATTTGACGATGGGATCGTGTATGTAGCGCTTCCCCATTTTCAGACCGCCGAAATAGCCTCTTCCTTTCACGACGCGTTTCCAAACTTTGATGGCATAAGGGGAATTGTCCTGGATCTCCGTCGCAACTCGGGCGGCAATTCAGGCAATGGTTATGAGATTTTAAAGCGTCTGATCTCTGAACCCGTGTCTCCATATCATGTTCGAGTACCCGTGAATGCCCCGGTTCTCGGCAGTTGGGGCATGGCTGCGCGATTTTGGCTTGCTCCGCGGGATCAGCACGGCATATATCCCAACTATGATCTCCCATCATTTGGTGGGCCGGTGGTCGTCATGGCATCGGCGTGCACATACAGTGCGGCAGAGGATTTTATTGTCGCGTTCAAAGCTGCCAAACGAGGAGCGGTCGTGGGACAGCCGACGGGGGGAAGCACCGGACAGTCGGTTTATTTTCCCTTGCCTGGCGGCGGAACGGGTCAGATCGTCGGTGTGTGGGATATTGACGCCGCCGGAAATGAGTTCGTTGGGGCCGGGATTGCCCCGGACATTCATGTAACGCCAGAACTGATTGACTACTCAGGGAATCGCGATCGGGCTCTTGACACTGCTTTGGCCACTATCAGGTCAGACATAAGTCAGCAGGGCGGTTGATGAGTGCGGAATAGTATGTAAAGATATCATTTCTATGTAAGCTCCTACCACACTTCAGGTCCACCAATTCGAACTCAATTTTGAAATGGTGATTGACACAGTACATGTCTCCATTTCGTGACACGGAAGAGTGATATGCTATAATTCAGCATACATTCAAGGAGCGGTGACTGGCGAGTATCGTATCGGGCTAGAACCATCGTTTTCCTTTTGGTGTCAATGGCTCGCGGCTGTGCTTCACGTTCTCCCATCCTCGATCCTTCTTGTAGATGTCGATTATTTCTTTCCAGCAGATCGGGTTCTGTTTCGTGACGGAGCGTCTTTCATTGCGGTCTTTATTGCCATATAGCAAGACGGGCATGGCTGTCACCTCCAGGAGACAGTATGCCCATATTTGACACCGTTACAATCTGTCACACGTGATTCAATCGGTTCACAAATTCCTCAACAGCCGAGTCTCTTCGAGACGAGTACTGCTTGGAACGTTTCCTTTGAAGCTCAAGGAGTTCCTTGGCGGCCTTGGACGAACGAGTGAACTCCGTAGGCGGCACGATGCGTACTTTGGATTTGAGGGTGGCAAGTGTCATTGAAATCCCTCCTGTATCATGTGGCCATAGTATATCACGGCTTGTCCGTGGCGCCTACTTCTTCTATGTGTTCCACTATCAACGCACGTTCAAAGTTTGATTGCAGCACGTTAGCCATCGCTTCGACAAAAGCGGCGTCCGTTTCTGTGAAGGTGTAGTTGGTTGCGTGGAACCAAACTGTATAACTTGTGTCACCAAAATGGACTGGCACGGCGATGGCGGAGTCCCAGTTTCCTCTGACGGGAGCCACCCTCGGCATACTCAACGCCTCTTTTACGAGATGCGGGAGGTTTACTTGTATGACTCGCAGACGTTCTGTTTGTCCGGAACTGATGGATGTCTGAAGCTGGTCGGTGTCGTAGCAACTCATAATCGATTCACGAAAGGTAGTCAGAGCGGACTCGGCGTCCAGTTCAAGGCCGTTCATGCGTTCTTGGACGGCTCGCATACCCAATTCCGATGCCATGGCTCCAACCGCGGTCATACGATCCCATTCTAATTTACGGAAAGCTTCAAATTGATCCTTGGCCTCCTCTTTCAGCCGAGTGGCCTCAAAGAGACCGAACAGTTTCACCTGCTGCCAGTTGGCAAACGGAACTCGGATAACGTAGGAAAGGATCCCAATCAGTCCAAAGAAAATGCCGAATAATATGACCATCTCATCCGCTGGATTATTGATGAGCGCAGATTGCAAGGAATTCCATGAGTCTACTATCGGCGGATGAACGAAAGTTGTCCAATTTACAGCAATCAAATAGATCGATATAACCACCATGATTGACGGAACTATAAATGGCAAGGCGATTTTCCAGGCAAGGTTCAGTCTCCTGGATTTAAGGAAAGCGAGCAATACCATGCCGACAATGATACCGACTGCTAACATTAACACGGATAACAAGAGTACACCTCCCTGACGTAGAATTCGCGTTGCATACGCCAAATCCTTCCCCACCGGCAAATTCCTGGAGACAAGACAAATCCGCTAATGAGGGGTCGCGGTGCGAATCGGACTCTATTCGATGGGGAACGGTGGGTGGTATGATGTAAAGACATGGTCGAAAGCCAATATTCATGTACCAGCGCGTCAATCGGTTGACGGCGCAGGTGTGGAAGGGATTGGCGACTTGAGGGAACTGGATGTTCACATGCCGACTATCGGCAATTTCCCTCTTGGCAAATAAGAAGAGGGAACGGCGAAGGGGGAACTCGGCGTGGGCTTGGCACAGACTCCGGCGCCGCCATATTATGCGGTGATCTTCACTTCGTCGCGAAATGACGGAGACTACGGATACGAGGAGATGGCGAAAGAGATGATGGCCTTGGCCGAACAACAGCCGGGCTTTCTCGGCATGGAGAGCGCACGGGATGACAGCGGTTTTGGCATCACCGTGTCGT
>JAJYTO010000186.1 GCA_021793015.1 Bacillota bacterium | reverse complement strand
TACGGCCCGCCCTCGCGGATCACCGTCCACAGCGGATCGACATCAAACGGCATCGACTTCATCCGCTCATCGTGCCAGTCATTCAGATGGTAGACCGCCGTCTTCCGTTCCGCCAAATGATCCCCCGCCACATTGCGCCGCTCATGCGGATCTTTTGCCACATCAAACAGCATCTCCCCGTCAAACAGGTGAAACCCGTCATGGTAGGTGCGCATGTAAAGCCAGTCGCCAAACCGCACACTCCGCTGGCACACGTGCGCACACTGGGAAATCACAAGATACTCCCGGCCGACGTCCTCCCCGCGCGCGACCGCTCCCGCGTAGCTCCGGCCATCCCAACTCGGCATCGCTTTTTTCCCCAGCAATTCCGCCAGCGTCGGCCCCAGATCCAGATGATAGTGAAGCCCCTCATCCACATGGCCCGCTTGCATCCCCGGCCAGCGCATGATCATCGGAATCCGGCACGTCGCATGGTCTGCTGTGCCGTGCTCTCCGTAGATCCCGAGTTCCCCCATGTTTTCTCCGTGATCGGCGGTGATGAGGATGATCAAATCATCCATGACCCCCTGTTCCTCCAGCGCGCGCAGGATCATCCCGACATGGTCGTCCGCGTGGCGGACGCCGCAATCATAGCCGTCAACCATACGGCGAAGATCGTCCATATCCGCAAGTTCGCCCGGATGGCGGGGATAGGCGGGCGACGTCCGGTTGTCGTACATGTTGATCTCGCGCGCCCCGTGCGGTCCCGCCATCTGCCGATGCTGCCTGAGCACGTCCTCGGTCAGCCACTCTGGCAGCGGATCGTCCGCAAACGGGTTGCCAACGCTCTCCGGGGCTCTGTAAGGGGTGTGAGGATCCCAAAAGTTGACGTACAGGAACCAGTTGTCATCCCGCGCATTCTGGTCGATCCAGCGCAGCACCGTCGGCGTGATCTCCTCCGCCGACTCCATGCCGCCTTTGCCCGTGTTGTGCATCTCCTGAAAGCCCGCGTAAAATGTCCATGCCGTGTGCCGTTCGGCAAACGGGCTCACCAACACGGTCCGCAGTCCGGCGGAGCGCAGAAATGCAGGCAGACTCTCGCTCGCCAGACGATCGGAAAACTGCCGGTCCGGCCCTTCATGCCGCACATCGCCCGCCGTGCCACCGTGTCCAACCACGCCGTTGCGAATCCCAAATTGACCGGTCATCAGCGCCGTGCGCGAGGGAAAACAGGGGGCGTCCGACGTATAGTAGTTCGTGAACCGCACCCCCTGCTCGGCGAGCGAGTCGATATTGGGCGAAGTGTTTCGATGATAACCATAACAGCCCAGATGATCTGGGCGCAGGGAATCAATATCAATCAGCAGTATTCTCATCTACGCCACCTTCTTTCTTAGCGTGGGCCATCTGCGACACCGGGAAAGCCCAATGCCCGCAGAGCCCGTCCAGGATGTCTGAGTTGTGAACGAACGCCAACCCGATGGCAATTAGCACCTCTCAACCACCGATGTAAGTCAATTTTGCCGCATGAGTTTGAAGGACTTTGCATGATTTGGGATTCTCGAGGACCGCTCCTGCTGAATGAATAACCCGTCTATTGCGATGGATTGACGACAAAGGTCGCCTCGTTTTCAGGACTTTCCTGGTATCCGATCCGAATTGCCTTCGTACGCAACACCGTTGTCCCCGGAGACAAGAAAAATGGCTCTGTATACAACTTCCACTGCGGTTGATCACCTGTATCCATAGTATACCCGATGGATGCGCCCTGTGTTGCGCAATGCAACTGGATCAACAGCGGCTCCATAAAGACATCGCCGTCTAAGAAAATATCAACGCCGGGGTGCAGATCATCAATCGGCACAATCACGGGTGCTATCGTCCTCGGCTGGGTATTCCCCCTCCACATTTGAGCCACCATCACGTCCTCCGCTATGTCTCCCATATCCCCGAATCGACTGCGCCATTCGTCGAGACTCAAACGCATTCGCTCTAGCGTAGAACGATGGGACGAATCATCCGCCAGATTGTGAATCTCGAACGGATCGTTTTCACAATCGTACAATTCCTCAACGGGGCGGCAGGAACGAAACAAGATCTGTTGAACCCCTTCTAATTGACCTTTCGCGTAAAGTCTCCACATCTCCTTCATGATGGGATGTCTGTTCAGATAAGGAATCCAAAGTTGATACGGCTTTTCAGGATAATAGTTGCGAATGTATTTATATCGCTTATCCCTAACGGCACGTACCCTGTCATACGCCGCATCATGCCGGTCGCGCGCCGCGAAAACATACTCTCGTGGTTGGACATTGGGGCCGAGAAACGGCGAACCCTGCATATGAAAAGGTATCTCCACACCCGCCAAGGAAAGTACCGTTGGGGCGAGATCCACCAAACTGATCAAATCCTCGGCCACACCGGACTCAAGCTGACCAGGCCAGCGAACGATCAGTGGAATACGAATACCTGCATCATACAACCAGCGCTTGGCGCGCGGGAGCCCTTCGCCATGATCACTCCATAAAAACACGACCGTATTGTCGGCAAGACCATCTTCCTCTAATTGACCCAGAATTCCGCCAATTCTCCGGTCAGATTCCGCGATGTTGTCATAATGACGCGCGAGTGCCTCGCGAATCATTGGCGTGTCTGGTATATAAGGAGGCAACTGAAGCTGACGAGGATCCGTGATCAACGGTTTGTCCTCATTGGGCCACATCCCGCTTTCGTGCGTAACCGTAGGATTGAACACCGAGAAAAATGGTTGCCCTGATTCCCGATTGCGCCAGTGTGCGTGGCTTCCGCACTCATCCCAAGCGGTAAACGGCACATCAAATTGATAATGCGTTTTCTCGTTGTTCGTGCAATAGTATCCAGAGGCCCTTAGATACTCAGTGAACGTCTTAACATGCGGGGGAAGTACGGCACTGTACGGTGTCGGCATATCCGGGACGCTGGGATTAGTGTAAGACGTTGACATGTGGTGCGTACCGATGGACGTCTGATACATACCCGTGATGATGGCAGACCTACTCGGGGCACACACGCCAGCTGTTGAGAATGCATTTGGATACCGTCTTCCCTCTATCGCCAGCCGATCAATATTAGGCGTGCGTGCGAGATAATCGCCGTAACAACCGAAGCGCGGGCTCGTATCTTCCATAGAAATCCAGAGGATGTTGGGACGTTGCGATTCGTGGATTGTCTTTTCCATTCTATCGCCTCACAATCTAGTGTGGAAGTTTCGAAAGACAGTGATTCATACCGAACCTCAGCGCTCGCTGTACTCCCTGTTTCCCACAAAGTGTTCCTCGCTAGCCCATACTCCTCTTCTCACTCGTACTTGATGCGCGGGTCCACGACCCCGTACAACAGATCGGCCAGAAGATTCCCCAGGATCGTGAGCACTCCGACCAGTGTCACGATACCGAGCAACACCGGATAGTCGCGATTCTGCGCGGCATTCCAGAACAAAAGCCCCATTCCCGGATAATTGAAAATCATTTCCACGATCAACGCGCCGCTAAAGAGAAAGGGCAGCGACATGCCAGCCAACGTGATCAACGGCAAAAGCGAATTCTTGAGCGCATGGCGAATCAGCACCCACCACTCAGACAAACCTTTCGCACGCGCCGTCCTGATAAAATCCTGCACGAGAGTTTCCGTCATGGATGACCGGACGTAGCGACTCCACCCCGGAATCGTGCCCAAAACCAGCACTGTGGCCGGCAACACCATGTGGCGAATGTAACTGATCACCGACGGATGCGCCTGGAGCGGATTGGCTATCCCTCCGGACGGAAGCAGATTCAACCAAACCGCAAACACCGACACCAAGATCATGCCCAACCAGAAGGTGGGCATCGCGTATAGAAAATACACCACGCCCGTCACGACATGATCCCCGCCCCGACCGCGCCGCACCGCCTGAAATACGCCGAGCGCGATCGACAGAAGATGCGAGATCGTAATGGCGGTCACAACGAGAAGGAGCGTGCGCGGCAGATTCAGCGCGATGAGACTGGCCACAGTCTGGTGATACGAGTATGCGTATCCCAGATTGCCGTGCAGCAGATTCCATACCCACAACCCATACTGCACGTACAAGGGCTTATTCAGCCCCAGAGATCGATTGATCTGTGCGATCAGCTGCGGCGTCGCACGATCTCCCAACATGATGACAGCGGGTCCTCCAGGTATAATGTGCATCAGCAAGAAACTGATGACAGTGACCCCAATCAAGGTTGGCACAGACTGCAGCACGCGGTTCAGCACGTAACGCAGCACCGATTTACGCCTCCTATCGCGGAACGGAAAGACGCGCATCAAACGCTGTGCGCAGGGCGTCCCCGACAAAATTGATCCCCAGGACGGTAAGCAGAACGGCCACTCCCGGAGGATACACGAGCCACCACGAGTTCTGCGACAGGTACGGCATGGCGTCAGACAGCATCGCCCCCCAGTTCGGCGCGGGGGGAGGAAGACCCAGACCCAGAAAACTCAGCCCCGCAATCATCAGCACCGCATCGCCAACCATGAAGGTTGTCGCCACCACGATCGTGCCGAGCGCATTGGGCAGCAGATGCTTGAAAAGTATCCGCCTGTTCGTCGCGCCGATCGTTTGGGCCGCCTCCGCGTACACGGTATTTTTGAGGGCCAGGATCTCACCGCGCACCAGGCGGCTGACGCCATGCCACGAGATAAGGGAGATGAGCACCACCAGAAGCCCGGCGCTCGGACGAACGATAGAGTCGAGAAACACGAGCAGGAACAGACCCGGGATCGCGCGCAGCACGTCAACTACCCGCATCATCGTCGCATCCACCCAGCCGCCGACGAATCCTGAGACAGCCCCGTACACCACGCCGATTACCATCGAAGCGAGCGCCGCCGAGAAACCGACTTCAAGCGACGTCTGCCCGCCCACCATCAAACGCTCCAGCATGTTGCGGCCCAAGTTATTCGTTCCAAGCGGAAACGCGGCGCTCGGAGCCTGCAACAGCGCCATCAAATGCATGGTGTACGGACTGTGTCGATACACAAGCGGACCGCAGTAGCAAAAGAGGATCAGAAACAGCAACACGAGAATTCCGGCTCTGCCGAGCGGCTGCCTCCAAAAGACGGTCAGTGTTCCCTGCCTGGATCTTCCCGCCTGAACTTTCGTTGAAGAAGCATGCGCGGGCGTCTCAGGCACTTCAAGCGGCATTGACACGCGTGCTCTTCCTCTCTGGAAATGATTAGGCATGCAAGTAATCGGCAAACCATGCCAGGATATGGTTCAACCGCTGCACGCGATGCGTGGGCCTGCCCGTGCGCGGCAGGTTGTGGTTTTCACCGGGAAACCGGAGAAATCGCACAGGCTTTCGTTGCAGGCGCAATGCGACAAACAACTGTTCCCCCTGCTCGATGGACACGCGCAAATCGTTTTCACTGTGAATGATGAGAAGCGGCGTGTCGATGGCTTGCGCGTATGAGATTGGGGAGCGCTCCATGTAGAACTCCGGGTTTTCCTGAGCGGTGAACCCATAGACGAGGCGGTGATTGCTGCCTGCAAGGTCGCTGCTGCCGCTCATCGAGTACAGATTATTGGGCGCCGCCTCCGAGCAGGCCACAGCAAACCGCTTCGTGTGCCCGACGATCCAACTGGTCATGTAGCCTCCATAACTGCCGCCCGTGACCGCCAGACGCGTCTCGTCGACAAACGGGAACTGCGCGATGGCGCCGTCCGTACACGCCATCACATCCTGATAATCCAGGATGCCGCGGTGGCGCCCCAAGGAACGGGCCCACGCTTCGTCATAGCCGGAACTGCCGCGCGGATTGCAGAAAAACAGAGCATAACCGCGCGCGCAGTAGAGTTGGAGTTCGTGGTTGAAATTGTAGCCAAACTGGGCGTATGGGCCGCCGTGGATCTTGAGAACTCCCGGAACTTTGCCCTCAGGATCGAGTCCCGGCGGCCGCATGAGCCAACACGGCACGGAAGTTCCGTCGGCGCTCTCTCCCCAGTACGCCTCCATATCGGTCAGTTGCACAGTGTCCATCCAGGCATTGTGAAATTCTGTGAGACAAACATCGTCGCTGCGTCCTTCCAGATCATGCAGATAAAGCTCTGGCGGTCTTTGCGACGAAGATGCGGCAATGACAGCGGACCCTTCGTCTGCGAGACATGCATACGAGTGAATTTGGCGGGGCAGGGTGCGATCTCCCTGCACCCGTTCCCCAGTCACAGTGTCTACCGCCAAAAGCGCTATGCGACCCTCATCTTCATAGAGTGCGTAGACGCGATCTCCATGCGGCGACCAAGTCAGTCCGTCCACATCGGCAACCGTGCGATCAAAATCTGCGCCAAGGGGGCGCTGTCTTCCTCCAGTGGACGGTGTCACCCACACTTTGCGATGACTCGGCATACTGGCGCGTCGATCCGCTCCGATGTAGGCAACAACCTGATCATCCGGTGAAAAACAGGGGGACTCGGCGGCGCCCAAAGTTTCCGTGATCTGCGTCGTTTCCCCAGAGGCCAGCGACACGACAAAAATATCGGCGGCAAGATCAAATTCCCGCTCCGCGTGTCGCGCGGACGCAAACGCAACCCGCGCGCCATCGTGGGACCACGCGGGATTCGTGTCGTCCCAGTCGGGGCCGCTCACAAGCAGAGGCTCCCCGCCCTCCAGATCCAGGACGTACACATGACGATTCTTGTCGAAGATGAAGCCACGCCCGTTAAATTTGTACCGCAAGGTCTCGACCACGCGGACAGGCTCTGTCTTTGCGCTGTGACCATCGGGCGACCACGCCTCGACCGTCGCGGCCGTCAGCGCAAACCGCAGGCTGTCCGGAGACCACGCATACTCGTCGACCCCGTGTTGATAGTTCGTAAGCTCGCGCGATTCTCCACCATCAGCGGGCAGCACACAGAGTTGCGCGGGTCGACCCTGGCTGCGGCGCAAAAATGCCCATTGTCGCAAGTAA
>JAJYTO010000185.1:5706-7029 GCA_021793015.1 Bacillota bacterium | reverse complement strand
AGAAGGTGGATATTTAACGATGAAACAAAAGGGTGTGACGGTGGAGTCCGAAACAGAGGATATTCTTGAATCGATGAGTACATATCGTTTCGGCTCGTGGGATGAGGCATTGGAAGTCATACGATCGCAAGCGACTACATGGACATATTACGATGAAGCTGAGTTTTACACATCGATGGTGGAACGTGATGGTGCCATTGTACCGAGGGTTACAGACAATACCATCATACAGATGGAACAGACACTCGGTGACTACTCGATAGCTGTGATGGAGGAATTAACTTGTCACATTCTTTTGTTGCACTCGACACTGCCAGCAGAAAAAGAAGACATGCGTGCCAGCGGACTAGCTTTGTTTCATTATCATGCGCCACATGCCAAGATAGTGCCTATCCCGAATTGCGGACATACCATTAAGGAGCATCTGCCGTTTGTTATGAATCAAATTGCGGAGTTCATCCGCGATGTGGTTTGAGGAAGACTGAGTTTGAGTCTGTTGATGGTAGGGCGTGGAATGGACAGCAATGGAACAGATAGGGAACATTAATTGCCTTTGACTTATAGTTTGGCAAGTGGCAGAGGCGCCCATTGGCGGTGTCCCTTATGCATAACGATGATGTTCGGCCGGGTGCGCGTGTGAGCATTCTCGAATTCAGCGTATCCTGATTCAAAGCCAATGTGCTACTCTTATGGAAAACGGTAGCCTAGGGCCGGAATGGAGAGATGACGGGTGAGCACACATTCCGTGACTGCCTCACAGCAGACACTGGCAACGGACGAAATGCGATTTACGCCACAAATGTACATGGATTATCACATGCGCAGGCTGGGAATTCGAATTGAAGATATTGGGGTATCTCCAACCGTCATCGTCACATGGTTTACTCGGGTACGTGAATCACTTACACGGATGGTGAACGGAGAGACGTTGCCAAATGCACCTTTTCGAAATGTTGTTTCGGGGCACTTTCATTCAGTGCCAGTGACGGTTGTTCAGTGTCCAATCGGAGCTCCCGGAACCATTTCTCATATGGAGGAATTGATCGTCTGTGGCGCCAAACGATTTATTGGTATCGGCGCCGCAGGGAGCCTGCAGCCGGAAAACCCGATCGGCAGCCTGTTGATTGCTGATGAATGCGTGTGCGAAGAGGGAACATCCCGTCACTATGTTTCGACGGAAACTGTGGTCCGTGCACACGAGAAACTTGCTGAAAAGCTGGCCAAGTGTGCTGAGACGTTGGAATTTCCCATTGCCGTGGGCAGGCAATGGACTACAGACGCCATTTACCGGGAATCGGTGTCGGATATCGACCGTCATCGTAA
>JAJYTO010000185.1:0-5696 GCA_021793015.1 Bacillota bacterium | reverse complement strand
GCGCTTGGTCAGGTGCGGGCTGTTGAAGTTGCCAATGTGTTGGCCGTCAGTGACGAATTGTGGCGCGAATGGAACCCTGCGTTCGGTAGTGAACGTCTGGATACTGCTTTGGAACGCGCCTGCGCGATTGCTTTGGCAGCGGTATGTCCGTAAGGTCGATGAAGGTTGTTCCAATCAGTTGGAAAGCGAATTACAAAACAGCCCTCCAGTTGATTCATGGCATAAATAGACCGTCTAATTTATTCGAGATCAACGGTATCGGCTTGCCAGGTGAAATCCAAGCTCAGATGTAAGGTCATACTGTCTACGTATGAGAAGGATGCACTCCATCGTGAAGGCGTGGTCCATGACTGGGTTATTGTAGTTATCATGTTTGGAGTTACTGTCGTTATGGGTATCAATTGACCAATCCAGGAGGATGTACGTGACATGCGAACGATCAATATGACGCTGGACATCGCTCTGCGCATTGTGAGCTGGCGGTACGATTCGCCCTATGACCTATATAACATGAGCCAGTCGGACGGTGATCTGGCCGAACTCTTAAACGGTCACTATGCCGCAGTCGTAAATGATGGAGACGAGATCGTCGGCTTCTACTGTTTTGGCGCCTCAGCGCAGGTGCCTGCCGGACATCCGGCCGGCGCCTATCAGAATGTGTCGCTCAATACAGTCGATGTTGGCCTTGGCATGCGGCCGGATCTCACTGGACGAGGACTTGGCGACACATTTTTAGCGTTTGTGTTGCAGGCATTGGATGCCTGTCATCCCGGTGTAAACGCGCGCCTTTCCGTGGCAGCGTTCAATCGCCGCGCCACTCGTCTGTACGAGCGTTTCGGATTTCGTAGTACGACCATGTTCATGCAAGGGGAGGTTCTGTTCGTCGTGATGGTACGTCCGTACGAGGAGCGATTTCACCTGCGCCGCGCGCATGTCGAAGACGCCGCGCTCATCGGAGAATGGTTGCGCGATCCGCGCGAGCGCTTGTGGGTGACGGGACGGGATGCGGACGGGGAGGAACAATTTATGACCTGGCTTCAGATCGACGACCAGCAACCCTTCATCTTGGAGCAGGACGGGCGCCCTGTCGCGTACGGGGAAATCTGGATCGATGACGAGGAAAAAGATACAGAACTTGCTCATATCATTGTATGTGCGGCCGAACGGGAACGTGGCGTCGGCAAAGTGTTGATGCGCATGCTGTACCGGGAGACTTCCTATCGGCAATACCAGTGGACCTATCTACGCGTGTACCCCGATAACGAAACTGCGCTCGCAAGCTTTCGTGCTTGGGGGTGGGAGGACGTAGCAGACGCATCTGGAGTGTGGCCGCAGGAGTGGATATGGCTGAAGAGGGAGGTTGATGACGTTCGGTAGCGCCGTGAGAATAGCCCAAAAAGGAAATATTCATATGATTGTTTTGGTCAATAGGAGGGAAGGAGCATTAGCAAATACGAACCAATATAATTGGTACTTCAATAATCCCGACGGGGAAACTTACGAAATGGTAGTTGCCCGCGTATCAAGTTGGCTCGACAGCATCAAGAATTTCCCGCGAGTCATTGCCATTTCACATGGACTTAGTGGTCGTATTTTGCCTGGTGTCTACACCCTCTGCGAGGTTCCATACGAGCGCCTCCTGTCCTCAGTGTAGGGCAGGATTCCGGTTCCCAAATACGCTATACTAATGAAGAGTTCTTGAGCTACCCGGCTAGAATAGCGGAATAAGCCCCCTGCAATTTTCCAATCCGGGTCTGCTTGACAGTCAGGTGATCGAAAAATGGAGGAGGAGGGGGCGTTCCTTGATGACCAATAGCAGGACTAATCCTAATAAACTCGATGAAATCCCTGCCTTGAAAACTGCGTTTGAAGCCTTGACGCCGGGACGGCAAAGAGCATACATTCTTCATTTTTCTGAACCCAAACAATCCAAGACTCGAGAGTCAAGGGTTGAAAAATGGCTGCCGCAAATTCTCGATGGAAAGGGATTAAATGATTGATATATTCTCCTTGAACGAACGGGTGTGAATGCGTCACATGGACTTGGGGGGCTGGATATGATCGGACATCGCGTAAAACTGGCGGGCGGCGTGACGCTTCGCGTCGAGGAGGAGGGGCAGGGTCCCAAGACAGGGAGTCGTCTGTGGTGAACCGTCTGGCGGAGCTCACTGTTCCCGTGTTGTTGATCGCAGGCGAGCAGGATGTGCCGGATATCGTCGGAGCAGCCCGATTCATGGCAGAACGGTTGCCGATGGTGCACCTTAAAATGATTCAGGAGGCCGCCCATCTGCCCAACATGGAATGTCCCGACCAGTTTGATGGCCTTCTGGAGGACTGGCTGCTGACAACTGGAGCAGAGAAGCCATCGAGGCCGGGGCATAAGAGGTTCATCATGGGCTGGGTCGCTATCTTACTCTTTGCTCGCCGTGAGTTGTGCGCAGCGGTGTCTTTGCGGGAGCAAAGGGCAGGACGTCGGCCAGAGGGGGACGACGGCGAGCGGAAGAAACGCATGTTCAAGACGGGCCATGAGCACGTATGTCCAGTGAGAGGCGGGGCTTTCGCCGCAGAGTTCTCGACCCTTTTCGGACAACCTCTATATGTCTGGGACGGATGATGATGCGTGTTAAAGCGATAGGGATCCTCCTGCTTTTGACATTCTTTCTTCTTTTCCCGCTGCCGGCCGCCATGGCGGCGACCAAGGGAGCGACTACGGGAAAACCCGCGACCGCGGCAAACGGAGTGCTGGACCTTCGCAACGTTGCGCTGGCTTCCAATGGGCCGGTCGCGCTTGACGGCACTTGGTCATTTTATTGGGACCGGTTGCTGACTCCCGGCCAGTTGCGCCGTGCGGGGGTAGCCCCTGCTCCCATCGCCGTGCCCCGGCCGTGGAATGGGCAATCCGTTTCAGGCCGCGGGCTTCCCGGCCAGGGATACGGCACCTATGCGCTGAAGGTGTTGCTCCCAAGGAGCGCCGTCGGGAAAGTCATGGCGCTGTACATGCCGGACATTGCGTCATCCTATCGCCTGTGGATCAACGGCCAACTGATGGGGCAGATCGGCCGTGTGGGCGTAAGCCGCCAGAGCATGACGCCGCGAAATGTCGCCCAGGTGATCGCGTTTCAATCTGGTCGCCAGCAAGTGGACCTGTGTTTGCAGGTGTCGAATTTCTATGAGCGCAAAGGCGGGCTTTGGTCTCCCATTACCCTCGGCTACCAGCCTCAAATCCAAGCCATGCGGGAATGGAATCTGGTCAGCACGTTCCTCGTCGTCGGCAGTCTGCTCATACTTGGCATCTATCAAATGGTCATCTTCATCTTGAACCGTTCGGAGAAGGTTTCCCTCTTTTTCAGCTTGACCTCGATTCTGATCGCCTTGCGCGCGCTGGTGGTGGGGGACGAATTTCTCAATATGCTTTTCCCGTCGCTCCCCTGGGGGATCTCCACGAAAATGGTGTACCTCACCGCCACCCTGGGGACCCTTTACTATGCCCGCTACACGTTTTCGATGTTCCCGAAGGAAAGCAACCGTTATGTCGAATACGCCGCGCGGGCGTTCATGACCGGGTTTTCAGCGTTTGTGCTGGCGACCCCGGCGATTGTTTATACCAATTGGATGCTATTGTTGCAAATTTTGATCGTCCCGATTTTTCTGGTTCTGACCTACATCAGCGTTCTCGCCGCTCTCCGCAGGCGGCCGGGCGCCGCGCTGAATCTGGCCGGCAATCTGATTTTGAGCGCCACCGTGGTTTCGGACAATCTGTACTATGCGAATCTCATTCCGACCGGCCCGCTGATCATGTGGGGGTATATGGGCTGCCTGTTTATGCAAAGCATTCTCCTCGCGCGGCGATTTGTCGCGGCGCATCGCGCGTCCGACCGGTTGTCCCATGAACTGGCCGGCATCAATGAAACGTTGGAAGCGAAAATCGCAGAGCGCACGAAACAATTGTCCGTCGCCCTCGCGGAACTTTCGGAGATCGAGCGCGACCGCAGGCAACTCATCGACGATATCGCCCACGAGATCGGGACGCCGCTGTCGAAGATTCAGGGCTACGTCAAAGCCATTTTGGACGGCGTCATCAAGGACCATTACCCGAAATACCTGAAGATCGTGTACGACAAATCTGAATTTATTGGCCGCATGCTGCAGGATCTGTACCAACTCACGAGTCTGCAGTCCCGTCGACTGGCGTTTGAATTCCAAATGGTCGACCTCGCGGAGTGGATGAAAGGGATCTATGAAAAATACCTTCCGGACATGAAAAGCCACCCTTTCCGGATGGGCGTGCGCGGGCAGAGCGACTTGCCCGACCGCTGTTCGGCCTATGTCCGGGTCGACCCGATTCGCCTGGAACAGGTGATCGCCAATCTTCTCTCCAATGCGGCCAAGTATTCTCCCATCGGTTCAGAGATCGCGCTGGGGCTGGAGTTGCACCCGTCGACAGCGGGACAGGCCGCGATCGCGAGCATTTCTGTCGCCGACCAGGGGGCCGGGATTCCGGAGGTCGAACAGGAGAGGATTTTCCATCGCTTCTATCGAATGAAAAACCTCCAGGGGGACGCCCCGGGCGCCGGACTTGGGCTCGCCATCTGCCGGGAAATTGTCCGCCATCTCGACGGGGAACTGGCCCTTCAGAGCGGGCCCCATGGCAGCGTGTTCACGATTCTGTTGCCGATGATGGTGCTGCCGGATGAGACAGAGGCCAAGAATGTTGAGGGACAGGGGAGGACCGATGAAGATGGCGGGTGAAAAAATCCTGGTCGTGGAGGACGACCGGGAGATTCGCGAGTTGGTGTCGATGTACCTGGAAAGCGAATCGTATACGATGCTTGGCGTGGGAAACGGGGCGGAGGCCATCTTGCAACTGGAGCGGTTCCGGCCGGATCTGGTCATCCTGGACGTGTTGCTCCCGGACATGGACGGCATGCAGGTCTGCAGACAGGTGCGACAGGTTTCTAACATCCCCATCGTTTTTTTGAGTTGCCAGCCTTCGAACCACCATATCATCGCCGGACTGGAGGCCGGCGGGGACGACTACATGGTCAAACCGTTTGATCCGGCGGTCTTGCTCGCGCGGGTCAGGGCCAATCTGCGGCGCGCCGCCGGGTTGAAGGCGGAGGAAGGAGAGGCGCAGACCCGCCGCTTCGGGTGCCTGGAGATCAACCTGGAGAGCCTGGACGTGCGCCTGGATGGCCAGCAGGTCCCTCTGTACGCCAAAGAACTGCAGTTGCTCCTGTTTTTTTCGAAACACCCGAACATCGTGTTCAGCGCCCGCCACCTGTACGAACAGGTGTGGGGCTGGAATAGCGACGGCGATGAGCGCACAGTCATGGTCCACATCAGCAACCTGCGCAAAAAGATCGAGTCAGAGGAGACCTGTTCACCCTATATCCAGACGGTGCGCGGGTTTGGCTACAAGTTTGTCCCGCGGTCGTATGAGTGATCTATGTGTTTACAGGTTGGGTATACGGATCCGTATGGCATTGCGGTGGCAGCCCGACAATCTTCCGCCATAATCCCCCCTTTTTTAACGCAGTTTAAACTTCCCCCTTCATACTAAATAGCCTCTCGGCATTCGATCTTCGTTGATTCTCCTGGGATTCTTGCCCGTAGGATTTTGCCGTTCCCTCCACTATGAACGCGGCGGTCTCGCCTCCGTGGGATGAAGAACTGGAAATTCTCCTTCGATTTCTGAG
>JAJYTO010000184.1 GCA_021793015.1 Bacillota bacterium | reverse complement strand
CAGTTTCATTTCCCCATAGTGGCGCAACGACCGCGGCTTCGTCCAAAAGAGTTATCCAAAATCGACGTTCGCTTGTTGAACGTCGATTTCTTTGTGATCGATTTCAGATAACTCTCTATTCATTATACACCACCCGGTTCGGTCACCTGCCGCGACTGCTGACATGATCATATCACCTCCTGAGCGTTCGCAGAATTCGGGGTCAAGATCCTGTTCAGCGATCGTTGCGCTGGCGTCTATTGGCCCGTTCCCCGGCCAAAGCCTCCCCGATTTCCGGGTGTTTCATGTACAGGATCGCATTCCGTGAACCAAAGGCCACAGCGATCGCGGCCCACAGCATCCACTCAAAATTGTTGAAAGAGGTAAACAGGCTGGTCCCCTGAAAGATTAGGCCGATGATCGATCGGACGAGCATCAGGGCAACCCAGGCGATCAGCGAGACCATTCCCCCGCGCATGTAGAGCCGATTTCCATGATAGTACACACGGGTGAAAGCCGCTTGGATGGAACCGGCGACCAATGCGGCCAAGACGACCAGCAGGCATTCGACCATCTGGCTGACTGGAATGTTCGGCGTCGGCAAGGATCGGTACGATTCGTAAGCGGCCAGCGCCGGCAGCACGATGAAACCCAGCCTCCGCACTTGCTGAGGCATGACCTGGCGCGCGATGGCGAAAATAACGACGGCTATGGCGATGAGTGTGATGAGGATCTCCTGTGTGGGCATCTGCATTCATCCTTCGCGGGGACTCTCCGGGATAAACATTCATGCCGCTGCGCGGCACCAACAACCGGGTCGAAAATACGCCTGCGGAGATTTTTTATACGGCAACTTGCCTTCTGATAAGTCGCCATGCGTGGCGATGGCCGTCAGGCCATGTTGGTTTCGGGATAAAGTCTCTCCCCTGTTCTATATGACAGCATACAGGGGAGCGGGATGTATTTCGTCTATCGGAAGGAGGATTTCGGGGACGGGGAGGTCTATCCGGAGATCGATGTCCCGTGACCGCGAGGCCGTTGCGGAACTGTGTGCGGGAGGGCCCCGTCAGGTCGACGCTCAGGGTGTGTCCTTCAAGGGAGAAGTGATAAGTCAGATTCCAGCGGGCGTTCAGCGACAGGCGCCGGATTCTATCGCCTGCTTCGCCGACTTTATCACTGTTCCAGGAGAGATCGGGACGAATGGCGTTGACAAAACACACACTCAGCGGATATCATCGATATATATCGATGAATGAGGTGGGCTATGGACTTCGTTGCCATCTGCAAAGCGCTCGGCCATCCACAACGGTATGCGCTCTTTCTCGATCTCCTGCAAGGCGGGGATTCTTCCTGCCGCAGCGGCCCAGATCCCGAGTCCGGCGCGTGTTGTGTGGTGGATCTGACTGTGAAACATCCGCTGGCTCAATCGACCATTTCGCATCATCTGCGGGTGTTGGCAGACGCTGGTCTCGTGCAACATGACCGCCGGGGCACATATCAGTACTATCGTGTCAACGAAGCGATCTGGGATGCGTTTCGTCAGCACATGGCCAGCCTGCAGGTATGTCATGGCGCCGGAAGGACGCTTCCGGCGGGGCGTATTCCTTAAGCTTTTTTTTGACCTCATTCATCGATAAATACCGATCTATTGTGAGGGGTGCAAAAGGGATGAATACGTTTCATGACGCCGAACAAATGGAGCGCCATGTTCGCGAGGATGGAATTCGCCAAGCGGTGCGAGAACGGTATGGCACGATCGCACAAGGCAACGGATGCGGTTGTGGTTCGGGTTGCGGCGAGAATCCAGCGGACACGTTGAATGTGATTTCCGTGTCATTGGGGTACAAACCGGAAGATGTCGCCGCCGTTCCGGATGGGGCGAATATGGGACTGGGATGCGGCAATCCGCAGGTGATTGCCGGACTTGCGGCGGGGGAAACGGCGCTTGATCTCGGCAGCGGGGGTGGGTTTGACTGTTTTCTCGCCTCTCGGCAAGTGGGAGAGACAGGCAAGGTGATCGGTGTTGATATGACTCCGGAGATGATCTCGAAGGCAAGAGCGAACGCCGCGAAGGGGAACTATCACAATGTCGACTTTCGTCTTGGCGAAATTGAGAACTTGCCGGTGGCCGACAACAGTGTGGACTGTATCATCTCCAACTGCGTCATCAATCTCTCGCCCAATAAGCATCGAGTGTTTTCGGAAGCGTATCGCGTACTTAAGCCCGGCGGTCGACTGGCGATTTCTGATATCGTTGCAACCGCTGTTCCTCCCGAGGATGTGCGACAGAACATCGAGATGTTCACCGGGTGCGTAGCGGGCGCTTCTCTCCTTTCGGAAATCGAAGAAATGCTTGTTGCCGCCGGTTTTGTGGGTATACAGATTACTCCCAAATCCACCAGCCGGGCATTTATCAGTGACTGGGTTCCCGGAACCGACGTGGCGGACTATGTGGTCTCCGCAAATATTGAGGCGAGTAAGCCGGGCGCTGATCGGTTTTCAAGAGAAGGGGCGGGAACAGCCCTGTAACGGGATTGTGCGCAACGAAAAAAGCATCAACGTCCGCCGGTTGGAGCGCGTCATTTGCAAAGGCGCTCCCATCGGCTCACTCGTTGGAGTGGTGCATGCGAGTATCCAGGAGTCTCTCCGACGGATAAAAATTGGCTTTCAATAGACCCATGATGCAAGCCATTCCTCCCATTGCTCGCTTAGGTTAAGACATTTTTGCCGATATGCGTCCCCATTCTCAGATCCGAATGCTTGAAATGGAGGATTCGGGGTGAAGCTTTGATTCGTCACTTCTCTAAGCGCAATGATCCGTCCCCAGAAATGGATATCACGGTCTGCAAGCGCCTCGTCACGGAGACCCGCTGCGAGTGCGGAAACGAAAACAGGAGATTTTGTCATTCCGGCAAGTTGTATCGCCAGCAAACTGACATCGGGATCCTCGTCGACAAACATGTCGATGACAGCGTCGGAATAATTGCCCTGCGGTATGGGGCGATGCAGAATGTGGTACAGTGCGGCGCAACGAACCCGCGCGTCGACGTCCTGCAGGGCGGACGATAGATAGGCCGCATCCAGATCATATTCTCCCACCGTTGTTTTACACAGCGCCGCCGATCGGATCGTTGGCGACATGTTGGCAAATGAGTCGCTCAGTATTTGCAAACCATTTTGTGAAAAGGGTGTATCAAGGGATAGTATAACCTCTACGCTGGCGTCGTCGTCGATCCCCCATTTCATTTGAAGGCGTTCCCCTTCCGGAATCGAACGCATTGCGCGCCAACGTGAAAAAGGAGACGGACTCATCTCAAGCTCGGGGTCGCACATCGCAACTGAAGTCTGGACCGAAACGACTCCTGCGCGTAGATCTGCCCAGCGTTCACTCTTCAGGGAACCGTTAACAAGCGCCCATTTTAATTGCTCATGGGTCCACTCTGGATGAGCCTGCCATATGCAGGCGGCAGCGCCAAGAACAATGGGACCTGAAAAGGAAGTTCCGTCTATCCTTCCATATCCTTCGGGAAGATCGTCAATTGCACTGTACGGATGTTCACCCAACATCTGCGGGTCGCCCCACGGGAGAACCACATTTTCAGCAGGAGCCAAGATCTCTGGCACCCATTTCCCCTCGAAAGTGGTTCCCCGTGAACCGTGGTAGGACAAAGCGTTTTCCAACGTCCCGTTCGCGGGGATCACGATCCCGCCCACTGACAGGACTGACGGTACAGGCGCCTGGACACTCACAGCAGTAGCGTCCGCAGCATTTCCTGTGCCACACACTACAAGAATACCCATGTCGGCAAGTTGTTCGCAGAGCGCCTTGTTCGCATCCAGTTGCCATGGCAACAGCGGGGAATGGGGTCTCGTGTTGAAGGAAACGAGAATCCCCCGAATGCCCAGCTCCAGTCCGTGATCTCTCACCCATTGGACTGCCTCTTCTAGCGCAAACTGGTTCGGATTGTCTGGCGCGTAGGCAGAAATGAGGTACAGATTTGCTTGTGGCGCAATGCCCGCATATTGCCCGTGAGATAAATATCCTGATCCCGCAGCGGCGGCCGCCGCCCACAACCCGTGAATTCCTCTTCTCCAAGGTCCGGCATGGTCTGCCACGATTCGTTCAGGTTCCGTCACCTCAGGGAACAACCTAACCCTATACGTGTTGCGGGTTTCATCCGAGGATATGTCCGGATGGTCCGGGAAATTGGCGTCGATAATGGCGATCGTAACGCCTCGCCCTGTCAGGTCGCTTGGAACATCCAAAAATTCGCGAATAGAAGGCCAAACAGTAAACATTGGCAATACCTCCAGTGAAATGAAATCATTCCTATGGCATTTTTACACGGAGATTTTATGGCATACCCGGGCGAATGTGCAAAAGCGGCACTTCGGGCAGAACGAGTAAATTTATTGAAATTTATCACACCGCCTGAACACCGCGCATCAATACTTTGCATCGCGTCAGTGCAATAGCATTATAACCCATACAGAGAGAATGAAGGGCCAGTGTTGCGGGAAACGGGTCGGCATGCCTGGAAAAACGGTGATGGGTCTGTCGAGGCTGTCAAACGCAACGTATCGTTCGCCCAGAGTGTCGCAATGGCCGCAAAGACGGTTTCGAGCACCGCTGTTGTTCGTTGCTGCTGCAGGTGTTGCAAAGGCTGCCCCCGACTGCATCGCGCGCGTGATCAAGTCGCATCAAAGACCGGAAACCATCAACCGCCCAGTGCCGCCCAAGACGTTTACCGAAGGGGCAGATCCTCTGCGATCGGCGTTTACGCGCGCAGGATAGTTCAAGAAATGATTCCGTGCGGCGTCCGGTTGCTCGCATTCTCCCGAAGGTTGAAACTGTGCTCGATTTGCGGTATCGTTGGAAACAGATGATGGTGATCGGAGGTATCCAATTTACACGCCATGTTTCACTCCCTATCGCTCCAGTAATCGATTCAACGGGACGATGCCCGGCAAAGAGCGGGTAGGGAGAGGCGTGTCCATTTTTGGATACGGCTAAGATTGGCGGGCAGCGGATTCGTCCGTCCACATATCCTCTTCGCGCTCTATGCACGGGTCCAGTCGCCCGTGCATTTTTAGCGCGGAGGGATGCTGGATGCTGGTGCTAAGGGCGGACGGAATCGGCAAGGAGATACAGGGGCGCCGGATTTTTTCTCATGTCAGTTTGGAAATCCATGCGGGGGATCGTGTTGCCCTGATTG
This sequence comes from Bacillota bacterium, assembly GCA_021793015.1. Lineage (GTDB taxonomy): Bacteria > Bacillota > Bacilli > Alicyclobacillales > SLC66 > JAKADD01. The sequence goes on along the minus strand of JAJYTO010000184.1, from coordinate 1,835 downwards.
GGCGAAATGGTGTCGGAAAGACCACACTGTTGAACTGCCTGACGGGGAGATCGACGGTGGATGCGGGATGCATACACCGCGGGATTCCCCTGTCGGACTATGGGTTGATGGAGCAACAGACGGAGGTTGACGCTTCTGTATCCCTCTTCGACTTTGTGGTCAGCGCAGAACACGAATTGTATCGACTCAAGCGGCAATTGGCGCGCTTGGAACAGGAGCTTTCCGGGCCAGCGACGAGCGAGCGGTCGCTTCGCGCCTATGCCGAGCTGCAGGATCAGTACCTGGTTCATGATGGCTACAGCAAGGAAGCCGAGATGGGAAACGTATTGCGACGCATGCAGTTCTCGGAACCGTTCTGGGAGCAGTCCTATCAGAGTCTGAGCGGGGGAGAGAAGACGCGCGCCCAACTGGCGCGACTCATGGCCTCGCAGCCACAGTTCTTGCTGCTCGATGAACCGACCAATCATCTGGATGCGGAGACGCTCGACTGGTTGGAGGACTTTATCCGCCAATATCGCGGAACGATCCTGTTCGTATCTCATGACCGTCGCTTTATCGATGCCGTGGCGACCTCGACTTGTGAACTGAGGCGCGAAGGCATGGAGCGCGCGCGCGGTGGATATTCCGCGTATCGGGCGCAACAGGATCTCTTGCAACGATCACGGCAGGCTCTGTATGACAAACAGGAGCGGGAGCGTCGGGAACTTCTCGCGGCGATTCAGCAGTACAGGGAGTGGTTTCAAAAAGCGCACGACGCAGCCAGTGAGCGGGATCCATTCGCCAAAAAGCGCGCAGCCAAGAACTCCAAGCGCTTTCAGGCCAAGGAGCGCGCGTTGCAGCACCTGGAGGAGCGACGAGTCGCGAAACCCATGCAGGAGGCGCATGCGCGACTCGACTTCCAGGACGGGCAGTTTGATGCGCGGAACCTGGTCACTTTCGATGACGTGTCGTTCTCCTTTGGGCCGCGAGCAGTATTGACGCATCTGAACCTTACGGTGGAACGGGGGGATCGGATTGCTGTGGTGGGTCGAAACGGCGCGGGGAAATCGACGCTGCTCAAGTTGCTCGTCGGCGACTTGACGCCAAATACAGGCAGGAGCACACGGCATCCCGAGCTTCGTGTGGGATATTTTGCGCAGGAAGTCGATGCACTGCCGAGGGACCTGAGCATCCTGTCGTCGATGCTTGAGCTCCCAGGCATCACGCAGGCGTTGGCACGGACTATCCTGGCCGGCTTTCTCTTTCCCGGCGAAGATGTGTACAAAACGATCGGCGATCTGAGCATGGGGGAGCAGTGCCGCGTGGCCTTCGTACGCCTCTATTTCTCCAAGGCCAATCTGCTTGTTCTCGATGAACCGGCCAACTATCTCGATATCGACACGAGAGAGCGGATGGAAGAAGCGCTCATGGCGTACCCCGGTAACGTGGTCATGGTGTCGCACGATCGCTGTCAGGTGAGCAAAGTGGCGAATCGGATATGGGCTATTGACGATGGCGCTGTGACAGACTTTCGCGGCGCGTATGAGGAATACAGGGAGAGAGTGGGAGAGGGTTCGCGTCGCCATGCGGATCCCGAAAGGGATAATGAGATACGCAGGCTGCAACTCGAACTGACGCAACATCTGTCCCTGGAAGAACCGACCGAAGAACGGGACAGGCTTCAGCTATGGGAGGACATTCGCGAACTGAAGCGCCGTCTGGACGAGTGGATGGCCAGGGCGTAAGATGGGGGGACGCGGTCCGATTCAAAACGTTGGATGCGGGGTGGGGCCTGGAACCATTCTCCGCCGGCGGAGCGGTGTGGAAATCGCTCCGGGCAAAGGACGGCGAATTCG
>JAJYTO010000183.1 GCA_021793015.1 Bacillota bacterium | reverse complement strand
GGAAACTATTTTTCCCATCCCTTGTCTCCGGAAGGATGGATCGAACAATTTGGCGCATCAAATTGAGAACGTCAGAGGGCCGCGCGGCCAACGGCACTGAACGCATAGCGGGCCTCTAAAAGGCACTTGTGCCCCATATCGACCGGAAAACGAGGAACTGTATATCACGTGTTGCCGTGTCGTTGAGCTGCAGGACGATCGCGACGGAGAGGAACTCTGGCCGTATATCCGCAAGTATGAGGATGGCCGAATCAAATACGCCTATAGCAATGCCCCCGCAGACACCCACATCCGTGAACTGCATCATGCTGCCACGCTGCGCTGGCCATTGAGCAGAGCTTTCAGGAGTGCAAGAGCTTTCTTGGCATGTCGCATTACGCGAGACCCGCTCGCACATCGGGTGGCACCGGCACATGTTGCTGGTGATGGTGGCGCACTTATTCGTGCTGGAAGTCCGACATGAATTTGAAAAAAACGAGAATGGCGATCGTATGATCATCCTGACGATGCCGCAGGCGTGCCTCTTGATTATAGCTGCCCTTGCGGAGAATCCACGCGCCATCCAGAGAGCGGTGCGCAATGTCGCATACTACCAGAAGTCCAACGCCAAGGACTTCTGGTAGTATGCGATGCGACGCCTCAAGAACTCGGCCTCATCGAGTTAAATAAACTACGTTGTAGTGTTAGTCGCAAAGCCATTTCTATCACCTCTTGTCACGAGAAGTGGGGCCAGCCCGTGCCGCATGAAAAAAACGCCCCCTCTGCAGAGAACGTCGCAAGAAGTGCGATGGAGACACGATCAGGTACCGATCACATCAAATGGTTTTTGCTCGGCGCTCTTGAGCACCTTCGCTGGCCACTGGTCAAGCGTACTTTCCACGATGCAGCCGCTGTCGCGCAAATTCCACTCGTAACGACGAACGGGAGTATCGTCTTCGTCCGCCACCACACGCACCTGCGGCTCCAGCGGCGCATCCATCGACGGCTCGGTCACGTATGCGAGCAGTCCGTTCGACAGCCGTACGATCTCGCCTTGCGAAACCAGCGCCACACGACTCAGCAATGCCTTGACCATGCGCGCGTCGAGCTTCGGCCCCGCATCGCGGGTCAGCGCCGTCAGTACCTCTTTTGGCATACGGCGTTTCCTGTAGATACGGTCTGCGCGCATTGCGTCGAACACATCGGCCACGGCGACGATCTTGGAGAGGGAGTGGATTTGGTGATCCTGCAACCCTTGTGGATACCCTGATCCGTCGAGGCGTTCGTGATGTTGTATAATCACGATCGATGAAGTCGGCATGATCACGGAAAACCGTTCATGCACAAAGTTCCAACCAAGTGTGGTGTGTGTCTTCATCACATCGAACTCGTCGTCGGTCAAGGAACCCTGCTTGTTCAGGATTTCTTGCGGAATTAGCACTTTGCCGATATCATGCAGCATCGCGCCAATGCCAAGCCGTTGCAACTGTTCCTGCGTCAGGTACAGTTCACGCCCGATGATAATGGCGATGATCGCCACCTGGATCGAGTGTTCAAAGGTGTAGCTGTCCCAGGAGCGGATGCGTTCGATATTATGCAACACATGATCGTTTCGCAGGATGTCATCGACCAATCGATGCGCCACATCCACCAGAGCGGTTGCATGTTCGGAATGGGTTGCGCCCGACTTCCTCACATTGGCAAGTACATTCTGGAGTGCGGTCTTGGCGATTTCCTGCGTCTCGAAGCGCACTGTTTCACGGATCTCCAGATCATTCATCATCTCGTCGGCAACCCAGATCTCGTTGATACCGTGGCGCATCAGGCCATGCAAAAACGACTCCGAAAGCCGTGTTCCGGAGCGGATCAGCGCTCGTGTGGTGTTCAGTTCGTACACCGTCTTCGCCAAGTACTGGCCCGCCAGTCTCAGGTCAACCCGCACCTTTCGCATTGCCGTTTTGTCCACGCGCCATTCCACCTTCCGCGCCAGGTTTCAGGTCTCAACCAAGCTTTTGCACACAGCTTTCGCGCCTCTTTCGATCACAGCCATAAAATCGCGATAGCGATATTCATAAAGATAGTGTATCAAATCGTCGCTCACTTCGAACATTTTTTACATACTTATCAAGACTCGAAAGTATCAGTGGTCAATGTGGGGGGCAAGTGGTACAATCGGTATAGAACATACGTTTGAATCGAGGTGATGCCCTATGAATCTCGTTGAGTTTATACAGCGCTTCTCAAACGAATCGGCATGCGAGGAGCATCTGATTCAACTTCGGTGGAAGGAAGTATTCCGGTGTCCTAAGTGCGATAGCGCCGAAGCCATGTTGGTGCACGCAGCACATCGAAGAGATGCAGAGACACGGGTCCCGCTTTTCGAATGCAAACTGTGCCATCGGCAGACTTCGGTGACACAGGCACCATTTTTCATAAGAGCAAGGTGCCTCTGTCCAAGTGGTTCTTAGCCATTTACTTGGTGTCCAATGACAAATTATGTTTTCTTCATCCATACTCGATTCCCTTCCATGTCGCATTCATGAATCGAACACGATGAGTGCAGAGCTTACATCGGATTCGCAGACTCTCCTGACAGAAATGCCGCGACAACTACGGGATCGAATGCGTTGCCGGTCTGTCGCCTGATCCATTCGTGGGCTTCGTCCACCGTTTTATCAGGGTTATGGCGACGAAATCGGAAAAACGCGTCCACGACAGCGAGAATCCGCGATTCGATAGGAATTGCTGGACCCTGCATGTGATGAGGTCCGGACCCATCCCACCGCTCTGCGAACGCAGCGACACACGCGGCCACATCTTGCAGGCGAGGAAACGCGCAAAGCAGTTCTTCCGTAATTTCCGAAGTTTCAAATCCGGTGGGATCGTTCCAGGCTGGGTGGACGTTGGGGGCGCTCGAATCGTGTTTGGCGAGCCTGCCGTAGTCGTGGAGGAGTGCGCCCAGCCATAGAGCGTCCTGCCGGTCGGCAGGCACGTTCATGGCTTGGGCGAGGTTTCGAGCCAATTGCGCCATGTGCAGGGTATAGTCATCCGTGTGTCCTAGCCTGTTGTCCAACAGGGCGGCTAGCACTGGAGCAGTGTCCGCAGTATTGTCCTCGCGTAAGGCCGCCAGCAGGTTGTAGAAGGTGGCGTAACAAAGCTGGTCGCGTCCCTGGTTTTTCGCTTGATACAGCGCCCAATCGGCGGCCCGAAACAGCACGCGCGCGTTGCTTCCCATCGCCGGATACTGGGCGGCGCCCGCAGACACGGTCAAATCGGATCCGAGGAGCGTCTGTGTCTGGGTGATGATGGCTGAGGATGCGGACTGATCGTGTTCGTCAAGCAGAAGGGCGAATTCATCGCCGCCAATGCGAAAGGCCCGACCCCGGCCCTCACTGGCGAGTTCCAGGGCGTGAGCGACCTGCTGAAGTGCGCGGTCTCCGGCGGCATGTCCTTTCGTATCGTTGATGACCTTGAAATGGTCCAAATCCACCAACACCAATTGGAATGGCGACGGGTTGGTCGAGTGTAAAGGCATCCGTTGGGCCAGCATAGATTCAAACAGACGGCGATTGCCTAGGTTCGTGAGACCGTCTGTAATGGACTGGTCTTGCGTTTCGCGAAACAATAGGATTGTCGTCCACAGAGTTTCGGCCTGGATGACCGTCAGGTCGACAAGTTCCTGGTCGATCGCTGTTCCCATCTGTGGCTGGTCGAGGAGGATGACAAGGACACTGCGGCCCGCCTGATACGGGCGCCAGGGAACCAGGAGCGTATCCCCGTGGGGATAGTCCGCCATGGGTCCGATCCGGGTGGAACCGGCCAGGGGCAAGACCTGTCGAATGGGGTCTGGAGTCTGGTTGACCGCCCAGGGCACCGTGCCCCACCGATCCTGCTCTTCACCCATGTCTCTGTCCAAGGACACGCATCCTTGGGCGTTTAACGTCTCCAAAATGGACTGTTTGATCTCACCAATGGCATTCTCATTGTTCCACGTTCTCAAGGTGTGTTGTGTGGATTGCAGCATCTTTTCTACGGTTGAGGCATATTGCTGGAGCGTCTCCGTACGCGCGGCAATGACCCTGTTTTGCTCGTCCAGGGTCTGCCACAGCTCTGCCAAAATTTCTCGGATGGAGGTGCGCATGGTGTCTAGCGCCCGGCGGATCAAGTCATGTTCCCGAATCCGGGATGGCGCCAAGGTTCCGGTGAAGTCACCCTGGGTCGTGGACGTGAGCACGCGGAGCAGCCGTCGAGTCGCGGCGTGGAACACCCAAGCGCCCCCCAGCAGGATGGCTACAAACGTGCCCTGGAAGAGAAGAAACAGCAACCGATTGCGAGTCATCCGAGGCTGAACTCTCTTTACGATCATGCCCGTTTGCGCGTTTACAGTGTTCTCCAACCGGGACAGTGACTGGTTGAGCGCGGCGGTGGCTGCGACATTTTGCACATCCTGCAGCATCAGGGCTTGTGGATAGCGATGCTCAGTCATGGCGATTTCGACTTGGGCGGCGTACTGTTGATACCGGGTCCAATTGTGTTGGATCGACTGGAGTAGCGGACGCAGTCCCGGATTCGGGGCCTGCTCCCAAGCTTGGCGATAGGTCTGCGTGAAAGCCCGGGCATCGGCTTTGGCGTCGCGGAGTGTGGCCTGCCGGAGTGCGGGAGGCGACTCCGTGTCCAGTCCGACAACCATATTTAACGCGCCATCATAGCGGGCAAAGTCGGTGTTGAGGCGCATCGCCGTGACACGATACGGGTCAGCGATGTGGATTAAATAGGCTAGTTGTGCCTGGTTTTTCGACGATGTATTCCAGATGACGCCCACATCAATCAGAATCAAGGCAATAATGGACAAAAACCCGATCTGAAGAGAAAAAACAGGGAGACCTTGATGCCGTTTCATGAGATCACTCCTCGTATGCGATGGGTCGTGTGTGCGTATGCCCAATTAAGAAGGGCGTGTAGGATCTCCCCGACGGGTGAATTCACTGTTTAACAGGCTTGGGCTCCGACCCGAGATGTTCTGCCACGTTCGCCGTTATCGCTTGACACCAGCTTAACGTCACAATCCATGCTTGGTCGCGCCGACGGTCCCTATTATCTTGAGTCGCTGTTCAAATTCTCCTTGCGGCTCAGGTCTCATGAAGAAATGGCCCTGATAATTCTCACACCCCATTAGAAATTAGAAAAAGACCCTCTTGCTGTTCCTTGGTCTCGACTCCCTCTGCGACGACCCGAAGGGCAAGACTCTGTCCGATCCCCATGATGGCTTTGACTATTGAATGTTCGCTGGAACTCGAAACGATTTGTGTGGTGAATTGGCGATCGATTTTCAACTCATGGATTGGCAGCCTGTTTAGATACGCCAGCGACGAAAAACCCGTGCCAAAATCATCGATGGAGATTTCCACACCAATGGCACGAAGCGATTCCAATTTTCGCCGCGTTTCATCGGCGTCCTCCATTAAGACGCTCTCGGTCATCTCCAGTACGATCCAGCGGGCGTCCACCTGCGTCTCTTGAATCACCCGTTTCATCTGATTGACGAAATCCGGCGCTCGGAATTGATGCACACTCATGTTAATCGACAACTTGAGGAGCCTAACTTTCCTGCGATTCCAGTTGTGTAATTGTTGCAGTGCGTGGCGCAGAACAAACATTCCAAGATCCGTGATCAGTCCCGTTTGTTCGGCAATCGGAATAAATTCAGACAGGGAAACCATCACCCCCTTACGCATCCAGCGACTTAATACCTCAGCCCCCACAAGGCGCCCTTGATGATCGAATTGTCCTTGATAGTAGAGTTGGATTTCCCCGTGCTTGATGGCGATGCGAAGATCTTGCTCCAGTTCATACGTTCTGCGAAACCGATGCTTCATCTTCGGTTCATAGCACCTCACACAATTGCCGCCAGAAGATTTTGCCTGGTACATGGCAAGGTCCGCTTCCTGAACCACCTCTTGGGTATTCGAATGTTCCATCGCAAGGACGCGCACACCGATACTGGGTGTAACATGAAGTACGTGTATATCGATCGCATAGGGGAGCGTGAGTGTGTAGCGGACAGACTCATTCTCATGAATGACCGAATGAAGATCCTGCCCCACGATCTCGCGTTCTTCCCAACCGAGAATCTTTTGTGCTCCAGAACTCCAGTACGCACATGTTCCCTCCCTGTCAACCCTGTACCATCCCATCTTTATCGAGCCAATCGCTTCGTAAGAATCGGCGCGGGTCTCCCTAACGATGTCGTCTCCGCACGAAGAACTTGTATCGGCCATGTGTCCGCACTCCTTCGAACGTCGAATTTCTGTATCTAACGTGCCATCATCGCAGATTGACTGAGAATCTTGCTCCCTCCGACCGAGTACAGCTTAGCTTCACGGGGAATCATCTCAAACACTCATCCACCTCATCGCTAAGCATCTTCAACGCATCCTTAAATGGTTTGAGACTTATCCCCCAATTGACGGGGGCCAGATTCGATTGGGCAAACAAGGGAACAGCGTCCCAATACGCATCATACGCCCGATTCCAACTCGGCAAATGGCCATAGTGACCTTTGCGCTCTGCAAACCATCTCTCTAACGGACAAAAACAGACAGAAGACTGATGGGCAACACAGTGCTGATATCCATCTGGGTTCATAAAAACATACGTGAGTAACGGCAGATCCTCGATGGGATATGCCCGTGGGAAGGGTGGATGAGAGAGATCAGTTTGGAGCGCCCATTCAATAAACGCATTCTCCGGCAGCGGTGGTGAAAGCAAATAGCCCTGCAGTCGATATCCGCCCATTCGGGCCCAAAGCGCCAAGTCTTCTTGGTCTTCGATCCCTTCCGCAATCACAAGACGCCCTGATAGCGCCCCCAATTGGATGATGGCTCCAGCCACCGCAAAGACATTCGGATCGGTGCGAAAGCGCCTGATAAAGTGTTGGTCTAGTTTCAATTCATCTACGGGGAGATTGGCTCCTGCATTCCCGAAACACATAACGATGATCTGATCTAAAAGGGCGAAAAACCCTTGATTTTATTGGATTTTTGTCAGTTTTGACACCCCGCTACTCGTTATGTGTTATAATACATAA
>JAJYTO010000182.1 GCA_021793015.1 Bacillota bacterium | reverse complement strand
CCAGTCCCACTTATGTCAGTGGGCAGAAGTGTCAGTGCCAGGGAGTGGGGAGGGAAAGGCGCGCAGGTGTCGAATCGGCGTTCCCTGGGCTCGAAAACGCTGTTCATACTCTGTTTGCGTATATTTGGCCGCCATTTCTTCTCCCGGCGGGGCGCTGTCAAACACATTCTGATCGATGGCCAGCACGTTCCACCCCGCTTTCTGGAATGATCCGATGGACCAGTCAAAAAATGCGGCGTTGTCCGTCTTGAACTCCAGCCATCCGCCAGCCGTCAGCAGGTTTCGGTAGACCTGCAAATAGCGCGGGTGTGTGAGTCGCTTAATATCATTGCGTCTGCGCGGCCACGGATCGGAAAAGTTGAGGTAGATCACGTGGAACGCGCGCAGCGGCAATATGAGCTCAGCCTGCGCCGCATCAGCGCGGATGAAACGCGCGTTGCGCAGACCCTGCGACGCGGCAAGCGACGCGGCTCTGGCGATAATCTCAAGAAACTTTTCAAATCCCACAAATAATGTGTTGGGCGCGCGGTCTGCCATTTGGCAGATAAATGATCCACGGCCGCAACCCACCTCGAGGCACAGACGATCATAGCCGCTCAGCCAGTCCGCGGGCAAGACCATGTTCTGTTCGGCGTCAACCAGGATCGGCGCCGCCATCTCAAGCAGCGCAGGAACTTTGTCTCTGCCGCGAATTCTCAAGCGCGTTCCTCCTCATAATAAGGTGGGTTGGTTACGTCGTGAAGGGGAATGTGGTGAACAAATGATCGGCATCCTGTTTACCCGTACGCTGTTCACCTATGCGTTCGTATTTTTGGCTTTGCGCATTATGGGCAAGCGGGAAATCGGCAAACTTTCTGTGTTTGATCTCGTCGTGTCCATCATGATCGCCGAGATTTCAGCCATGGCTCTGCAGGATCTGAAGATCCCTATCTGGCACGGCGCGTTTATCATTGGACTGCTGGTATTGTTGCAAGTCGGGGTATCGTTTCTCACCTTGTGGAGCCGTCGCGTCCACGAACTGGTCGAAGGCAAACCCTCGGTTCTCGTCGCGAATGGCGAAATCAACGACAGCGAGATGAAGCGCACCCGTTACAGTATGAGCGATCTTCTGGTGCAACTGCGCGAAAAAGATGTCGCCAGCGTCGCGGACGTTGAATTTGCGATCCTTGAAACCTCGGGAAAACTGTCGGTGTTTCCGAAAGCGAACAAGCGTCCAGTGACAGCCGACGATTTGGGAATCGCGGTCAAACCGACTGTGGTGCCGACTTCGCTCATTGTAGATGGAGAAGTGCAATATGACAAGCTGGTGTCTGTAGACAAATCGCCGCAGTGGCTGCTGGAGCAGTTGACGGCGCTTGGATACGACGCGCCGCAGGATGTCTTTTACGCGGCCTGGGACGGTCAGACCCTGCACATTGATCGGGAAGACAATGGGAGCGGGGTGCAAAAACAGGATCCGGCGCTCTGATCAAGACATCAACGGGCGAACGGAACAAATCTGGCCAGAGCGGACAAATGCCGTCCCACTGCCGGAACGCGCGCCAACGTATGGGAGGTAATAGTGCGGGTGATCAGCAACACGACTACATACACGATCAGTCCTGTGCTGATGACCATTGTCAACTGGAGTCCAAGCGACATCTCAGTTCCGAGCAGCAACCACAACCAGCGCATCGCGACACTGGCCACCACTGTCGCGGCCAGCATTTTGGCAGTATCCTTGACATCCACGTAAAACCCGACGAGGCGATGGATGGAAGCGGTGTGCAAGACGGTCGTCAGCGTAACCGAAATCGCGACCGCAAACGCGACGCCGGACACGCCGATGGATGGAATTCGGGCCAACATATAGATGACCGCAAGTTTGACGACGGCGCCGATCAGGGAATTGCGCATGGCGAGACCGGCCCTGTTGATCCCCTGAAGAATCCCGGACAGCGGCCCCTGCAGGTAGAGCAGGAAGCCCGCAGGGGCCATGATGGCCAGCAGCGGCCCCACGTGGGCGTGGTGAAAGATGGCGGCGCACAGGGGCGTGGCAAATTGGAGCAGGATCAGGGAGGTCGGAAATCCGATCAGGGCAGTGGCGCGAAAGGACTGGTGGAGTCGTCGGGCGATCACCTCCTGTTTGCCTGCCGCCACCGCCTCTGAAATGGATGGAACGAGTTGCACGGCCAGCGAGTATGTGAACACGGTGGGAAAAACGAGCAGCGGAATCGCCATTCCGCTGTATTCACCGTACAGTCTTGTGGCGAGAACCGTAGTGACGCCTGCGGCGAGCAGGGACCGCGTGACGAGAAGGGGTTCAACGGCGAATGCGATCGAACCGATGAAACGGCTGAAGGTGACGGGAAGGGCGATTTCAAGGATGGCATGAATGGTTTTTCTCCAGGGTTCCGGTTTTCCCAGTGGGGCGGGGAGCGTCAGACGATCAACCTGATAGCGGCGTCTGTACACGATGTACATGTATAGACATCCTGCGGCCTCTCCCAGAATCATGCCGCCTGAAACGCCTGCCGCGGCGAATTCCAGACCTTTGGCGAGTGACATGGCGGCTATGATCCACACCCCGACGATGCGGATCATAGTCTCGATAATCGACGCCACCGAGGGCGTGGTCATGATCTGCAGTCCCTGAAAATACCCGCGCAGCACCGATGACACCGCTATGACGCCGATGATCGGAGTGAGCGTGATAAATGGATAAAACGCGCGTGGATCAGTGAACACGTGTTGGGACAATTGGCGTCCGTAGAGTACCATGCCGCCTGAAAGCGCTATGGCGAGCACCAGTGTGGTGACACTCGCCAGATAGAGGATGCGTCGGATGCGGCGGCGGTCGCCCGTAACAAGAGACTCCGCAACCAGTTTCGAAACGGCGACGCCCATTCCGGCTGAAACGATTGTCAAAATGAGGGTGAGCAGCGGAAACACCATTTGAAAAAGTCCAATGCCTTCCGCCCCGATGAGTCTGGTGAGAGCGATCCGATAGACAAAGCCGAGAACACGGGTGACCAAGCTCGCGGCAATCAATACGGATGTGCCTTTTATGAACGACTGACGGTACACCCCGTGCCACCTCCTTTGCATATGACGGCGCGCTGTGAGTGCGTGGGGAGTTTGCTGTCAGGGGCGGCGATCCATGCGACCGCGCAGCTTGTACTTCATCACTTGAACGTATGCAGGGCGCCGGTGGGTTAGTCCAAATCCGCTTGCGCGAAGTCGCCTCAGGTGAGACAATATCTGCAAAGAAGGGGGCGGACTCAGTTGCCGGAACAACCTGATGCGGAGCGCACAACGCAAGGTGTCGTAAAAGTGTTCGGTCGTGTGAAACAGCCGGTGGTAACCGCCCCGCCCGCCCCTGTCGCGGCGGCGTCCGACACCTCCTCCGGCGAGACTGACGGCAAACGCAGAGTGGTGTTTGGGCGTTCCGGTCTGCAGGCGGACACTGTCGGCAGTGGGCGAGCGTCGCCGGGAACGGGAACCGGCGAGCGCGCGGCGCCCATCGGAGAGGAAAACGCTGACCAGCGCGTCGGACAGGCGACTGCCGAGGCAGGAACAGAAGCGGAGGCGGAGGTTTCAGTTGGCGCTGCTCAGGTTATTTACGAGGATGCGGCCCTGCAGCAACCCGGTTTCTTCGAAGGTTCAACCGCCGACCCAGCAGTTCATGCTCTCGGATCAGGTTCGGAACGCGGTCGGTTTGAGCGGGTGTCTTCAGTGGATGACGTGCTCGCTCACCAGGAACAACGTTCGTCGATAATCGAAGTGGCCGAAGTGGCCGAAGTGGCCGAAGTGGCCGAAGCAGCCGAAGCTGCCGAAGTGGCCGAAGCAGCCGAAGTGGCCGAAGTGGCCGAAGCAGCCGAAGTGGCCGAAGTGGAGCCGCAATCGGCTGCGCGAGAGAGCGCGCCGATTGCCCAGACGGTGGAGCACCCCTTCGCCATTGAAGTGAAGCGGCTCGCGCAACAGGTTGCCCTGATGCCGCCCATACCCGATATTGAGGACATCCCTGATGAGAATCCGCTGGAACAGACGTTGTCTGATGAACTCCTGCATCTGCTCGAAGATAAGATGGAGGAGTTTCACTGGCTCGGCTACAGCCAGGTGACAGCACAGGATCTCTGGACGTATTTCCGGGGTCAGATCAAGCGCAGGCCAAAATCGCTTCACGAGCTGGTCAACGCCGTGTTGTGTCTGCAACCGCAGGAATTTATGAATTATTCCCTGACGCAGGCATATCGCCGTATGCCGACTGACATTCGGGACCTCCTTTGACTGGCAGGCATGCGACCAGATCGCGATTGGCGCGCCTGTCTGCCTGGTCTGCCTATGCCTGCATTGATCTTATGTGGACAAATCGCTATACTGTTGCCATTGACTGCCTAGGAGGTAAACCATGGTTAAATGGGGGCGCCTCACGACCTTCCTCATTATTGTCGTGATGATTTTTGGCATCGTCCTGTCGACAAGCCGGGCGCTATATATAAAGATTCCGTTAGGGCTCGACCTGCAGGGCGGCTTTTCGGTGTTGTATCAGGTGGGTAACGGGAAACAGGCGTTGACGGCCAGCGATATGTCGGCCACCGTCGCGGCGCTTCAGAGCCGCATCAATACCCTCGGTGTGTCTGAACCTTCGATCACCGTTCAAAATGGCGGCCGCATCAGCATCTCACTCGCAGGGAAGTTCAATCAGGTTACCGCACGGCAGTTTCTGTCTTCGCAAGCCAATCTTGAATTCAAATCGCCCACGGGCCAGGTGCTCATGACGGGCAAGGATGTGAACAGCAACGCGCACTATTCGGCGGGGACGACCGGTCAGCCTGGAGTGGACATCACCTTCAAGAATCCCGCCCTGTTCGGCTCGATTACGACAAAGTACCTGGGTCAGCGCATCTCGATCTGGTTTGACAACAAGATGATCAGCGATCCGCAGATCAAGACTCCGATCACCGGGGGCAACGCGAGGATCAGCCCCATGTCGTCGTATCAGTCGGCCAACCAATTGGCCCAACTGATCAATGCCGGCGCGCTGCCATTTCCGATCCATCAACTGTCCTCCACGAGCGTCGGTCCGACGCTCGGACAGGCTGCCCTCCATGCCACGCTGTTCGCGGGGGAGATTGCCGTCGCTGTCATCTTCATTTTTATGATCGTCATGTACCGGCTGCCGGGACTGATCGCGGATATCGCCCTGCTCGCGTACAGTTATGTCCTGATCGCGGTATTTGCGGGGTTGCAGGTTACTCTCACCCTGACCGGACTCGCCGCTCTGGTCCTCGGCATCGGGATGGCGGTCGACGCCAATATCATCACGTATGAACGGATCAAGGATGAACTGCGCAACGGCAGGTCGCTGCAGTCCTCCGTGATTGCCGGACAGCGCAAGGCGATTCGCACGATTCTTGACTCCAACATGACGACTCTCATCGCAGGGATTGTGATGTACGGATACGGGACAGGCGATGTGCGGGGGTTCGCCGTGGCGCTGATCGCGAGCATCATCGTCAGTTTGATGACCGCCGTGTTTCTCAGTCGCACCATCCTGCTGCTGTTCACGAAGGCGAACGTCGTCAGGAACACCTGGTACTTTGGCGCTAAGAGAAAGGTGGCGGATGCGCGATGAGGTTTGCCATCGTCAAGAAACGAAAATGGTTTTTTCTGTTGTCGGGATCGATTACTCTGGCGGGCCTGATTGTCGTACTCCTGTTCGGTCTTAATCTGGGCACCGATTTCAAATCCGGCTCACAGATCGAGATTGTACTGAACCAACCGTACAGTTCGACTGCGGTGAGAAACGTCTTTACCAAAGTGGGATTGCCGATCGGACCGACTGGGATTACCGCCGCTGGCACGAACAACACCATGGCTGTCGTCCGCCTGTCGTATACGATCACCAATCTGCAGGAAGGAAAGCTGAATACGGCGATCAAGGCGGCTTTTCCGAAATCGCTCGTGCCGCCCGGCTATTCGACGGTGGATCCGATCATCGCCCAGGAACAGTCGCAGACGGCCGTTTGGGCCGTGCTCGTAGCCTCGCTTTTCATCGTTGTCTATGTGGCGATTCGTTTTGAGTTTCGGTTTGCGGTTGCGGGCATCGTGGCGCTGCTGCACGACGCCTTCATCGTCATTTCGGTGTTTGCGCTGCTGCGTATTGTCGTCGATCTGCCGTTTGTCGCGGCCGTGCTGACGATTGTCGGTTATTCGATCAACGATACGATCGTCATATTCGACCGCATCCGGGAGAATCTAAAGAACGCGAAGATCAAGACGTTTCACGATCTGGAGATGTTGGTGGACAATTCGCTGTGGCAAACGATGGCCCGTTCCATCAACACCGTGCTGACAGTGCTGTTTGCAGCCACCACACTCTTCTTGTTCGGCGGCGACCCCATCCACAATTTCTGCTTTGCGCTCCTCGTGGGTCTGGTGAGCGGCGCATACTCATCCATCTTTATCGCCAGTCCAATTTGGGTCGCTTGGCGCGCCCGCTCCCTTGGGAAGCAGTCGAAACGGCCAGCGCAAGCCTGATGGTGGAGGGTTGTATCCCTGGTTCATGGAAGTGGCAAGACTGCGAGCGCCGGGCTGCCGTCAACCAGCCAATCGCATCAGTCGCAAGGCTGGATGCGAGCTCCGTTCTTTAGGGTGGGGTAGTTGAACTTATAAATAATATATTTATAAGGAATATTGGGATATACCCATGCCTTGCGGCGCCATCGGCAGAATGAAAATGGCGCCGCGAAGTTTTCCATGGACGCAAAGCCCGCTCGGGGAGGAGTCCTGTATTGTGCCCGTCGAGAGTTTAACGAAAGCACTGGACTCGCGCCAGGACGGACCATGCATACCGCTTCCGCTCAGACAGCCGCGGCCTAAAGGCCGCTAATACTCGCTGCAGCGGCATGCATGGTCCGTCCTGGCTAAGCAGGGACCGGCGATTTTTCGGGACAGTCGACCAGGTTTGAGTGGGGGGATCGGCGATCGATCACCAGACGACAGTGCGGGAGCAAAACCGGCAAGCGCTGTACAGTATCGGACTTAACGTGGTGCTCACTGCGCTTAAGGGCGTTGTGGGCGTTCTCGCGCACAG
>JAJYTO010000181.1 GCA_021793015.1 Bacillota bacterium | reverse complement strand
CCTGTTCGCGGTGTTTGGCGGTGCTGGGCCGGGTTCTATTATAGCATATCGCAATAGCGCCATACAGAACTGACTCAATTGCCCACGCTGTGTTATACTAAGTTCGAATTCCGTTCTTATCCATAGGGAGTTCCAGTCGGAGGTGAATTCCCGTCACAGTTCCCCAGTTCCGGCGCGCGCTACAACTGTTGGCGCCTGGCATGAGTGGGAAAAGATCGGGGAAGACGTGGGCGTTGCCACAAACGAAGTGTTACATTTTTTGTGGGCACTTGTACTGATTGCGTTAAACGGCTATTTTGTCGCTGTCGAGTTCGCGATTGTGCGTGCGCGGCGCACGCGAATCGAACAGTATGTCCAACAAGGGAGCAGAATGGCGAAACACGCGCTGGATGTCATCTCGAAAATCGACGGGTATCTGTCTGCGACCCAACTTGGCATCACGCTGGCTTCGCTGGGTCTGGGTTGGACAGCAGAGCGGTCCATCGCGCCTCTGCTTGTCGCGCTGTTTGTTCACGTGCGCGGCGTATCGCTTGGCGTCCTTGAATTTGCGTCCGCTCTCGCCGCGTTTCTCCTGGTTACGTTTCTGCAAATTGTGTTTGGCGAACTGGCGCCCAAATCGCTCGCGATTTCCCGCGCAGAAACGTGGTTGATGGCTTCAGCGCTGCCGCTCAAGGCATTCTATGGAATCATGTTTCCTGCGATCTGGGTCCTGAACAAAACGGCCGGCGGAGTCCTCAGGGTGGCCCGCGTGCGTCCCGTCACGGCGGGGGAACTGGCGCACTCTGAGGAAGAGTTGCGCATGCTCGTCACACAGAGTCATGAGAGCGGCGTTATTGACGAGACGGAGCGTGAACTGTTCAACAATGTGTTTGCCTTCGCTGATCGCGTGGCCCGCGAAATCATGGTTCCGCGCACCGATATGGTTTGCCTGTTCACTGATCAGACTATTGAAGAATGCCTGGCGGAAGTGCAGCAGGATCAGCACACCCGATTTCCCCTGTGTGAAGGGGACAAGGATCATGTGATCGGCATCATTCACAGCAAGGATCTGTTCACTGTTGCGCTTCGCGCGGGTTCGGAAGCTTCCATTGGAACCTTGGCCCGGAAGGTCGTGTCTGTTCCCGAAGCGATGGGGATTGACGACGTGCTCAAGGTGCTGCAGAAGGAACGCTCCAGTCTTGCGATTGTCATTGACGAGTATGGCGGAACGGCGGGCATGGTGAGCCTGGAAGATGTCATTGAGGAATTGGTGGGAGAAATTCAGGATGAGTTTGACGAGGAACGGCCTCTGATTGAGGACTTGAACGGCTTCCTGTCGATTGACGCCCGCATGCTGATCGAGGAGTTCAACGAACTGTTTGCTCTTTCTTTGTCTGATGAGGATGTCGATACAGTGGGCGGTTGGGTGTACGCACAGCTCACCGAACCACTGCGGGTGGGGCTCGAAGTGGAGCACAACGGCGCCCGTTTTGTGGTTGCGGAGACTGACAACCTGCGCATTACGCGCGTGCATGTGCATCCGCCTGCGCAGGACGCCGCTCTGGGCGACGACGCCGCGGATACGCATCGTCTGGCCGAGTAGACGAAGGCGGGCTTTCCGCCGGGTGTGCAGTGAAGTGTGATACAATGCTAAGAGTGGTGAGATGTGAATGACGGCAGATGACCATGTCGAAGGTGTCGTGCCGGATCGCCGGCATGCGCGTGGTTGCGCAGATCTTGAGTGGGGATGACTGATGAGTGATAAGGTGGCGATCCGCTTTCAGCCGCAGCGTGCGGAGATTGCAGTCGAGCGTGGTCAGAGTATCTTGGATGCAGCACTGTCCGGCAAACTGAGTTTGCCGCACAAATGCGGCGGTCATGGGACATGCGGCACTTGCAAGGTGCAGATCGAAAGCAAAACGGAATTGCCTTGTCCGACGAAGCTGGAGTTGCGGCATTTGACTGAGACGCGCATTGAATCCGGGTATCGGCTTGCATGCCAATGCAAGTTGACAGGACCGGCGACGGTCACGATTCCAGAAGATCCATTGCGTCGGGTGGTTCGTGAGTTGTTGGCCGCGCAACGTCTGGAAAAGTCGCATGAGAGTGCCGTCAATGTCCAGGAGACGGCGGAGGCGCCAATTGACGCCGCGACTCCCCAGTTAAGCGCCGGGGGGCTTGCGGATACGGGCGGGGTTCGGCGCTGAGCCGAGTCCCGCCTTCCTTATGGCGCCGCGATGGGTCGTGGCGCCATAAGGAAGGCGCGGCCATACGATGCTGGCGTCAACCGGGAGGCTGTTGCGATGCCAAGCCGAGCCGGGACATGATATCGGCGACGTAGCTCTGCGTTTGCGCAAAAGGAGGGACGCCGCCATATTGCGCCACGGCAGCGGGTCCTGCGTTGTATGCCGCGAGAGCGAGCGTAAGATCGCCCTGATAATGGGAGAGGAGGCCGCCCAGATACTTCATGCCGCCCTGCACATTGGCGATTGGGTCGTAGGGATTGGTGACTCCGAGCATGTTCGCCGTGGCGGGCATGAGTTGCATGAGACCCATGGCGCCCGTCGACGATGTGGCGTTGGGTTGGAATCCGGACTCCTGCTGAATGACCGCCGAGACAAGGTTGGGGCTAAGTCCGTACTGCGGTGCGAGTTTGTCGATCATGGGCAACAGTGTTTGGGCCAAGGTGTTCTTTTGTGCGGAAGAGTAGATCTTCGCCGGTGTTCCGGCCCCGGCCGTGGCCGTGGGCGTGCTCAACGCTTCACTGGCGGTTGTCACAGGCGCGCCCAACGCCCCGCTGACGGTTGTCGCAGGTGCGCCGAACGCCCCACTCGCAGCTGCGGCGAGCGAACTCAGCGCGCTGCCTGCGCCAGAGGTCGCAGCGGTGAAGGGGTCAGAGGTTGCGCTCCCGCCGCCCGACAGTTGCGATGTCATGAGAGCAAGGAGCAACGACGGGTTCTGCGTGGATGCGCCTGAAAGTCCACCGGCAAGGAACGAACTCGGGGACCCTGAAAGTGGGTTGGATTGACTTGATCCATTCTGGCCCAGGAGCAGGCTGCTCTCCAGTTCACTCTGCAGCAATTGCGCCAACAGGGCGTCCGTCTGTTGTTGCGTCGAGGCGCTGGCGACCGAGGTTGGCGTCGCGGCGGCCGAGATTAGCTGTGCGGCGGCTGACGACGAAGAGGTCGAAGCGCCCGTGGACGTGGCAGCGGCGCCTGCGCCTGCGTCTGCGCTGCGCAGCGTATTGATGAGCGTCCGGTGGAATTCCCCGCGATGTTTGGCGTGAGCCTTGGCCACGTGAGCGCGGCCGGCGCGGAGGGCGTGTACAGGTTGCGTTTCCGAACCGATAGGGTGCACAGTGATCGACTCCTGACATATTCGGGATAGACCTCCATGGCGCTCACGCGCCACCAACAACCGGGAAAATATACGTCTGCGGCGATGTTTCGGGATAGGGTATTATAGATGCAGTGTACCAAATAACGCGGACCAGCGTAAACTGTCAGACAGGGTGGATAGAGCTCGGTATGATGAAAACTTTGCGCAACTATTTTATGAGCGGCGTAATCACGATCGTGCCCATCGGTATTGTGATTTGGGTCGTGGTGCAACTGTTCAATTTCTTTGACAATCTTCTCGGCGCAGAACTGACGACGGTTGACCATCACTATATACCGGGTCTGGGGTTGCTGTTGACAGTCATCCTGATCACCTTCGCCGGGGCTCTCGCTTCCCACTGGGCGAGCCGGAGACTGTTTGCCTACGTCGACGGATTGCTGAAGAAGGTTCCCATAATCAAGAGCATATATGGCATCGTGAAGGATACCGTGGAGTCCTTTGTTGGGAACCGTCATGGTTTTCAGAAGGTTGTTCTCATAACCCTTCCGGATTCCGGAATTGAACTGGTTGGATTCTTGACGCGCTCAGAAGACATGGAGATTTTTGGATCTGAAGGCGGCGACAAACTCGCAGTCTTCGTGCCGCTTAGCTTTCAGATGTCCGGATTCACCATGATCGTGCCCAAAGAACGTGTCAAGATTCTTGATATGCCCGTGGAAGAGGGGATCAAATACACGTTTTCAGCGGGGTTGTCGCGAGACAACAAAGTGCAGCAACCGACCGACGCGCGCATCTTTTTCAACCTGTTTGGCGGCAGGCGGTCGCCTCCGGTCGACTGAGTGCCCGATTGCCATCGCAAAGGGCAATCGACAACCGACGAACGGCGAACGGGGGCGGTCAGCGCCTGCCGCTCTTGTCCGAGGCGCCGGGGACATCAAGCGCGGTGGATGAAACTGCCGATGGGGCGTCCGGGCGGCGCAGGGAACTCACCAAGAGCGCGCACAGCGGATCTGCCAGACTCTCCAGGGAACGCGTCTCAGGGCCTAGAAGAGCCATAAGCAGCACTTCATGGATCGCGCCGAGCCAAGCATAGGCCGTCAGATCAACGTCGATCGGCGCGATAGATCGATCGTCCACAGCGGTTTGCAGATGTTTCGCGATGAGTGCGGCGAATTGGCGGTGAGCTGCGAGGACATGCTGATCGAATATCTTTCCGAGTCCGGTCGCCTCCACGAAGAGGAGCCGGGTGGCCTTCTCGTGTCGTGAGAACGTCCGCAGAACGGTGCGCAGGGCGCCCTCTATCTTGTCGACCGCGCCCTGGCGGGAGTCGATCGTCTCTTCCACATCCCGCACGATGCGATGCACAAGCGTCTGCAGCAATGCTTCAAAGATTGCTTTCTTGCTGGGGAAATGAAAATAGAAGGCTCCCTTCGACGTTTCTGACTCCTTGGCGATGTCGTCGATCAACGCCTTCGTGTAGCCTTTTTCAGAAAATACGTCCATCGCCGCGTCCAGTATGCGTTTACGGGTCGATTCCTTGTCGCGATTGCGCATGGCGATCATACCTCCTGTGTCTGTGACGGCAAGCCAATCGCGGTTATCGCATCTGGAATTCATAGCCGAGTGCGCGAAAGCGGTCGCACAGTTCCTGAATGTGCGCCTCGTTGCGAGTTTCAGCAGCCAGTTCCACCTCGACCTGTCCGAGCACGAGAGCTTGTCCCAAACGGTGGTGTTCGATGGATACGATATTGGCGCCCGCCTGTGCGACTGCGGTCACAAGAGTCGCCAAGGATCCGGGGAGGTCCGGCACCATGGTCACAAAGCGCGCATGTCTGCCCGCCGCGACGAGGCCATGTTCGATGATCCGGGACAGCAGCATGACATCGACATTGCCTCCAGACAGGACGATGGCCACCTTTTTGCCGCGCCAGGGCAGGTTGCCTCTCATGACGCCCGCGACCGCCGCTGCGCCGGCTCCTTCGCTGAGCACTTTCGAACGCTCAAGCAGCAACACCATGGCCCTGGCGATGTCTTCCTCTTCCACGAGCCATACGTCGTCCACCATTTGGCGTACTGTCTCCCATGGGAGGGCGCCGGGGCGCTTGACGGCGATGCCGTCGGCGATGGTGGACACGCTGTGCAACGAGGTTAGCTCGTGGCGGTCGAGCGATGTTCGGAAGCACGCCGCTCCGGAGGCTTCGACGCCAAATATCTGGACGGCGGGGTTGACCGCCTTGGCGGCAATGGCGATTCCAGCGATCAACCCGCCTCCGCCGATCGGTACGATGACCGCGTCGAGATCGGGCAGTTGCTCCATCAGTTCCAGGCCCAGGGTGCCTTGACCGGCAATGATGCGTTCATCGTCAAAGGCATGTATGAATGTCATGCCCGTGTCATCCTTCAACTCACACGCTTTTGCGTACGCGTCATCGTAGCTCTGTCCGTAGAGGACGATCTGCGCCCCGTATCCGCGCGTTGCTTCGACCTTTGACAGCGACGCGGCTTCGGGCATGACGATCACACAGGGAATGCCGAGCATGCGCGCGGCATAGGCGACGCCCTGGGCGTGGTTTCCGGCCGACGCGGCGATGACCCCCGCCGTGCGCTCCTTCTTTGCCAGCGTGGAAATTTTATTGTAAGCGCCGCGAATCTTAAAGGATCCGGTACGTTGCATGTTCTCCAGCTTAAGATAAATATGATTGCCAGTCAGTTGGCTCAGTGTCTGTGAGTAATCAAGCGGAGTCCGTTCGATTACCGGTTGCAAGCGTTCCCTGGCCTCCCGGATCGCGTCCATGGTGATGCTCATCGATTCGCCCCCAAAAATTCTGGATTTGGTCTTTGCTCACGGTCTGCTCTGTGTTACATTGTAGCAAAAAACGTGTATGAAGGGGGCGATGCCGGAGTGACGGAAGACGGACGGCAGCAAACCGCGCAACGAAGTGTGGCGCAACGGCTACTCACTCAGGTGAGGCCGGAACTGCACCGCATCAAGCCATACGTGCCGGGGCGGCCGAGCGCGGATGTGCAAAGGGAGTTTGGCCTTGCCACAGTCGACAAGCTGGCCTCCAATGAAAACCCTCTAGGTCCGTCTCCCAAGGCGCTGACCGCCATTATGCAGATGCTCGGGGAGCTCAATCGCTATCCGGACGGCGCCGCAAAGGATGTGCGCTCGGCTATCGCGGATCATGCGGGGTTGACGCCGTCCCATGTGTTCGTCGGCAACGGATCGGACGAGATCATCAAGATGATCTCGGAGACGTTTCTGTCGCCTGGCGATGAGGTTGTCACGCCATTTCCATCGTTTGCGCAATACGGCTTTGGCGCGAGCATCATGGGCGCCACGGTGGTGAACGTGCCGTTGACTGAAGCGTTCCGGTACGATTGGCCGCGGATGCTTGCCAGCATCACGGAACGCACCAAAATCGTCTATCTGTGCTCGCCCAACAATCCCACAGGCACTTGGTTCACGCACGGGGAAGCGGCGGATTTTGTGGCGCAGGCGCCCGATCATGTGGTGATCGTATGCGATGAGGCATACATCGATTATGTGGATGAGGCGGATCCGCTCGATTCGCTGCAGTTTATCCGCGAGGGCAGGACCGTCCTGTCCCTGCGGACATTCTCGAAGATGTATGGCCTGGCCGGAATTCGTCTCGGATATGCGCTGGGCGACCCTGGCCTGATCAATTTCATGCACCAGGTGCGCGAACCGTTCAATGCGAACTCGGTCGCCCAGGCGGCGGCTGTCGCGGCGCTGACAGACACCGAGCATGTCGCGCGTTGCAGGGAGGCGAATCGCGCGGGCCGCGAACAG
>JAJYTO010000008.1 GCA_021793015.1 Bacillota bacterium | reverse complement strand
CTGGCGCACCCCAGTTCCAGAACACGCATGCCAGGTCTGACGCCCACCCAATCCAGAAAAGCACGGCGTTGAGGCATCCAATCAGGCGAAATCTCTCTGGACAATTGATCGAAATTATCCAATAAATTAAATCGGGAGACATGCAGTTGGCGCACCCGATGCGACAGGTACCCGGCTTCGTCAAGAATCTGCTCCACCTTGCGGTACGTCTCGACTCCCTGGTCCGTCAGAGACACCATGCGCCGGCCGTCCACGATGCCGATGCGATAATTGCCAATCACCACACCCAGCAACAGTTCGTCGCCGAGCGAATAATCCACCCAAGGGCGATGCCAGCGACCCAGGACGAAATCGCGTTCGGGCATCTGTCCATAGTAAGCGACCGCCTGCAGATTCTCATAACCGGTTGCGACGGAATACAACTGCACCAGAGTCGCGGCGCCGAATTCCGCACAGAATTCCCGGACCATATGGACAGCGACGCGGGCTGACTCCTCCTCCACCCATGGCGATCCGCTCTCCTCGTGAGCGAGGGAGACGGCCGTCGAAGCGGCGATTTCATAGATGGCCGTTCGCGCAAGCCGCTCCGGCACCGCCAAGGCGCCAAACGCTTTCAACTGCTCCTGCTCCGTCCACTGTGTATCCGCCAATTCCCGGGCTTCCGAGTCCAGAAACTTGAAAACCGCCGCGTCAAAGCGGCCATTGCCGTTTACACCCGCCAGCCAGGGACTGATCACGAGCCCGTCATCAAGAAACCTGCGCAAGACACCGGGAAGCGTGTCTATATTTTTTAGAAAGCCGTTTTGTAACACGCCGTCGCCACCTCGACCGTGGAATGAATGGCTCCATCATAACCCACTGGACGCCTGAACGCCCATGCTGCCGCGCGGCGTCGACAGATGGGAAAGCGCGGGGCTTACCTGACCCCTTTTTGAACAGGCACTTTATGAATCGAACGACCCCTGTTTTGGATAGGAAAATAGAGTCTGGTCAATCACAATTTCCGCAGCCCCGATGGCGACGGCATTCGCGTTGGCGATCGACAGAGATGTGCTTTTATTGAGCAGAATCGCCCGGTGCTGCAAAACGCGTTCGATTTCCGGAAGGATAAAGGTAGCCGCCCTGGACAGCATGCCTCCGATCGTCACCTGCTCTGGATTCAACCCATTAAGTATATTGGCGATTCCCACTCCCAAATATTCACCCAGCGTGTGAAAAGCGCGTATATAAGCCCGGTTGTCATGTTGCGCCTCATAGAGGATCTGTTCCACGATACTCCATTCAGATGCGGTTCCGGGTTTTTCACCTCCGGATTCTCTGATATACCGCAACAGACTCCGTTCCGAAGCGTATTCTTCCCAACATCCGTAGTTGCCGCATGAGCATTCCCGACCAAGCGCTGCAATGGTCATGTGCCCGAACTCGCCGGCCAACCCGTCCTTGCCGCGGTACAGTTGTCCGTTTACAATGACACCCGCCCCGACGCCAACCCCCGCGTTGATGTGGACCAGATTCTGCACGCGCGAATTACGGTGCTGAAATTCGCACCATGCCCCGCAATTTGCGTCGTTGTCGATGAAAACGGGAACTTCAAAATGCTGTCCGAGCGCTGCCTGCAGATTCCAGTCTGATACACTCGCATTGGGCAAGTAGTACACGGTGCCCGCAGAGAAATTGACGATGCCGGGCAGGGCAACGCCGATGCCCGCCAGACCATGCGGACTCGGAGGCGTGGCCTTCATTGCCGCGGCAACTTCGACCAGGATCAGATCGACAAGCCTCTCCTGGTACAGGCTTGTCCGCCCATCCAGAGCGAGCGGTTTCGTCTGTCTGTATAAAACCTCGCCGCGTGTGTTTGACACCACTGTTGTCATATGCGTTATCTGAATGTCGATTCCGATAGCATACGCGGCATTGGCGTTGAATTTTAGCAATACGGGCTTGCGTCCGCCGCTCGACGAGCCGTAGCCGATCTCCTGAACCAATTGTTCCTGGATGAGTTCATCAACCAGATAGGACACCGTCGCCTTATTGAGACCAGTGATCTGGGAAATATCAATACGGGATGTGGTCCGTTTACCGCGAATAACGCCCAGCACTGTCGCCAGATTGATCCTGCGCATTTCGGCTGCGTCGACATTTATGGTCATGACGGTCATCTCCGTAGCGAGGAACGGAAGTTATTCTGTATTGCAAACCTCACAGCGGTACTTTACTATATAATTAAATTTTGGTCAATTCAGTCGAATTAAGCGGAGTGCTGTATGTGAAGGGCCTGCGCACCCGCCAGAACAATTCCAGATCCGCATCATGAACTACATTCGCGGCCGATCAGATGTAGGAGGAATGAGCAGTGTCGCTACATAGAAAGCTTGTTACGCTGGTCGGATTGATCATCCTGGTCATTCTGTCGTCGACCCTGGCCATCGTATACGTGGCGAGCCAGTCCATCATGGTGCAGCAGGCGAAGCAGAATGCCGTGTCGATCATCAGCACGATCGATTCGGCCCTCGACAGCGGAATCCCGGATTTTCAGTTTGAGGCGATTCTCCTGCACCTCAAGCGTCAGGAACCCCAGATCACGTCGTTTGACATCTACAAACTGACCGGATATCTGTACGATATCGCTTCCACCAATCCCCGGAACATCGGTACTCAAGCCAGTTCCGACGGCGCACTGGCCGTACAGAAAAACACTGTCATCACGTCGATGAAGGGCAACGTCCTGCAAATTGTGGCCCCCATTCACGTGAATGGCAAACCCGTATACGTGGCCAGTGTGGGGTTCTCCATCTCCCATGATCTGGCCGTCACGCGCCAACTGTTATTCAAAGTGTTGACCGTCGGCCTGATCGCTTTATGCTGCGCGGTGATCGCCACTTGGCTGTTTGCCCGGCAACTCCTCTCGCGACCGCTTCTGACCATCGTCGAAGCCGCCAACGATATCGCCGTCGGCAACCTGACGATCGATCTCAGCAAACAATCACCCAGAAAAGACGAGATCGGCGTTCTTGCCCGCAGTTTTGACAAAATGGCCGAGAATCTCCGGGAACTCATTTCCGGCATATCCCAGGCGTCCGATCAACTGAACCAGGCCTTCAAAGAGCTGGTGGCCAGCGCCGACCATGCCTCCCGAGGCGCCCTGCACGTATCGGACGTCATGAACCACATCGCCCACAAAACGGCGTTGCAGGCGCAGCATTCCACCACCGCTACACATTCTATGGAAGATGTGGCGGCCGCCGTAGGCAGCGTTGCAGCCACATCGGCAGAGGCTTCAGAGTCAGCGTACGGAGTGGCGGAGCGCGTGCGCGAAGGCATGGTTGCACTCCGCAGAACTGCGGCGGAAATAGAATCGCTCAAAGAACGCGCGTCGGAAACTGGCATTGACCGCGAAGAACGGGTTGACGCCTATCAAAAGGCATGGCACTTGTTGAACGATGCGGAACCCATGACGCAGCGGGTCGCAGGTGACATGCAGGGCATTTCGGAGATGATACGGCAAGTCGCCGATGAATCGTATCGCGTGCTGGCGGAGATGGAGCGCGTGGAAGAGGTGGCCAGAGACTCCGGCATCGACCTGCGCAACATCGCAGCAACAGTGGAAGGACAGTTGGGCTCGATTCAGGAGGTCAACCGATCGGCCACGCAACTGAGCCAGATGGCCATGGAGTTGCGGGAACTGGTTTTCACTCTTCGACCTGATGAAGAGGCCTGAGACGGAGGTCTGATACAGATAGGGACAATGCGGCGCCATTCCCGCGCGTCCTCTATCCTTTGACAGAACCGGCGAGCAAGCCGCGCACAAAATATTTTCCAAGAAAGATATATACAATGAGAGTCGGCAGCGACACCAGCAAAGCGCTGGCCATCTGTACGTTCCACTGCACCGTCTGACTCCCCGCGATGTTGACGAGCGCCACTGTGACCGGCTGATAGGGAGGGTTGGTCAATGCCACGGCAAACAGGAAGTTATTCCAGACCTGCGTGAACTGCCAGATGCCGGCCACCACAAACCCGGGGATCGACAGCGGCAGGACGATATGGCGAAAGATGCCCCAGTACCCCGACCCGTCGATTTTCCCGGACTCGATAACCTCATCCGGGATGGCCACATAAAAGTTCCGAAAAATCAACGTTGTGATTGGAATCCCATACACGGTATGCACGAGTATCAGTCCAGCAATGGTGTTGTACAGGCCAATCGCGTCCAGCACCCTCAAAAGCGGGATCAACACACTCTGATAAGGAATGAACATCCCAAACAAAATGAGAAAGAAAACTACGTTCGAGCCTTTGAACCGCCACTTCGACAGGGCGTATCCGTTGAGCGCTCCCATCAATGCGGACAGAAGGGTGGCCGGAACAGCCAGCTCAAAACTGTTCATAAAATTGGGACCCAACTGTGCCCACGCCGCCGCCATGCTGGATAGACTGAGGCTTGACGGCAGATCCCACATCTGAGCCAGGCTGATCGCCGAGTTCGCCTTCATGCTGGTTACGACAACCACATAGACCGGAACCAGATATAAGCAGGCCAGTATGACCAACACCACATACAACAAGGATCGATTGATTCGCCGCAGCGCCGTCATGCTCCTGTTCCCCTCCTTCGTGCCTGTTGTTGAGCCGCGGCGGCGCTGATCTTTATTCCGAACGCCGGATTCGCAGTCCTCATGACGGAGTCCCCTGCCGCAGGGTCGAGATCAGGTATGGAATGATAAATACCGCAAGCAACAACAAAATGACAATCGCGATCGCAGCGCCTTGGGCGAACTGGTCACCCTGAAACGTCGTCTGAAACATGTTGAGACTGGGCATGTCGGTCACAAACTCTTGACCGGGACCCGTCATGGCGTAAATCAGTCCGAACACCTTCAGGGAGGCCGCGCTGAGAATGATCACGATCGTGGTCGTCGTGGACCTCAGTTGGGGCAGAATGATCGACCAGAACATTCGCCATGCGCCTGCGCCGTCGATGCGGGCCGCTTCTTTCATATCGTCGGGTATGCCCCGGAGTTCCGCCAGGTAAACGGCCATGGCAAACCCGGACATCTGCCAAACGGCGGCGATCAGCACGGCAAGGAGCGCAAGCGGAATCCCCACCTGAATCTGCCCGAGTGTGATGTTTGGCACGATCGTCGTGCTCAGAAACCAGGCGGGCACTGTTTTCCATCCGAACGCCTTCAGGATCAGATTGACTCCGGTCTGCGGATTTAAGATCCAGGACCAGATGACACCCGTGACGACAAAGGATATGGCCATGGGAAAGATGAATATGCTGCGAAACAATCCCTCGGCGCGAATCCGCTGATCGACGAGCAAAGCGAGACCCATCCCCACGATCAGGCAACCCAAGATAAATAAGGCGGTAAATACGACTATATTTCGCAAATCAGACTGAAAGCGAAAGGTGCCGAACACATTAATGTAGTTTTGCAGCCCGGCAAACGAAAAATTGGGAATGAAACTGTTCCAGTTCGTGAGCGACACATAGCCGGTCCATGCAATAAACCCATAAACAAACACACCCAACAGGATGAGCGAGGGAATCAGTGTAGCAACGGCAGAAAACCGATCCCACGAAAATCTCCGCCGCACCGGCGCGCGTGCTCCCTGCGCCGCAGTCGTCCAGCCCTTCATAATCGTCCCCCTCGAGTCAATCCCGGCGATGTTATGGCATTGCGCGCAAGGCCGCCCGGCAACCTTGCGCGCAATGGGTGGAGCCGCGTGGTCAGCTCAGCGGATTTGACTGGGCGGCGCTGGCGACAGCCGATACAAATTGCTTTACGTTGTGATTCGTCACGAAGATCTCCATGGCGTTGTTGAACGAGTTGGTGAATCCAGGGTTCACGGCGCCTTGGCCGATGACCAGCACGAGTTTGTCCCGTTTGTAGGACTGCATGGCGGCGCGGGAATACGCGTCGTACAGCTTCGGATTGGCGTCAAGCCGCGGCGAGAACGTTCCCTTGAGCGGATTGAACACATCCTGGCCCTGCTTGGATCCCAGCACCTTGAGGAAATCGAGCGTGGGAGTCGGGTTTTTCAGCTTCGCCGGAAGTCCAAAGACATCCGACACAGCCCCGAATACCCCGTGCGTACCTGGAGTGGCCGCCCATCCGAACCCGACGCCCGGTTTCAGGTGCAGCGCGGTGGTGAAGTAGCCCTGCGCCCAGTCCCCCATGACATTCATGGCCGCCTTGCCCTGTGCGACAAGCTGGTCCGCCTGCTGCCAGTGCAGCGCGGAGTAATCGGTGTTGGTGTACGACATCATCCGATTGAAGATGTTCGCCGCTTCCTTGACGCCGTACATGTTCCATGAAGCTTTCCCGGTTAACAACTGGTCGTATTTGACCGGTCCCACGGTGCCCAGCAGGACGTCGCTGAACAGCAGCGTGGCTTCCCAGTTGCCGTGATTGGCCAGTGCCAATGGCGTGACGCCGTGGCTCTTGAGAATGGCCGCATCCTTGAAGAACGCCGGAAAGGTGGTCGGGAGCGCAAGGTGGTATTTCTTGAAGACGCCCGGGTTGTACCACGTCACGTTCCCGCGTTGCATGTCGACGGGAACCGCGTAGATCTTGCCGTTGATGGTGAGAAGATTCAGCAGGGACTTTGGAAAGACCTTATACCAGCCCTGGGATTTATAGAGTGAGTTCAGAGGCTGCATGTCGCCCGCCTGAACCCATGACAGCAGCGATCCGCCGCCCGCGTGCACCTGGAATGTGCCGGGAGGGTTGCCAGCTTCCATGCGGCTCGCCAGAACGGCCTTCGCGTTGGATCCGGCCCCGCCGGCGACGGCCTCGTTGGTCACCTTGATGCCGGGATAATGCTGGTTGAAGACGCCTATCATTCCCTTGAGAGCCTTGCTGCTGGCAACCCCTGTCCACCAACTGAAGATTTGCAGATCGCCCTTTTGCTGAGCGGCAAATGCGAGCGGACTGGCCGTGAGGCTAAGCGCCACCACCAGCGCTGAAGCCGTTTTCAATGTGTTTCCAAATTTCATGTGTCGTTCCTCCTTTTGATGTCTTTTTTTTGCAACCTACTTAAATTCGCGCACGTTTCCGACAACGCTTTCAAGACTACAGCGCCCCAAATGTGTTAAGCTCCTCTTGAACATACTGGCCGTATGCTGACTGTCGTAATTCACACAAGTTCTCCAGTAAGTTTATCAAGACAATTAACACACGCGAAACGTCCCGAAAAGCAGCCGATTCGTTACACGAATCGTAATATGTAACGCCTTATAGTTTGTATCATAAACTATGTCTGGTTTTTATGCAAGACCCCAAAGAGACTTTCAGTTTTGACGAAGGACTCGGGCCATTGGTGGGCGCCGAGCACCTTGCTCATCAAAATATGCGGATTGCCAGCTTCTTCGTGAGGTCCGACTGAGGCCGCCGACGAGTCCCGAGGACATGGTGAACTGTCATACGCCAAGAGGGCGTGCGCTTAGTGTGGTCAAAACGCTGTTTGAGTGCATCTGGATGCAGCTGGATGCAGCGGAGACAAAACGTGATTCTCCCGGATCCCACCGGCGTAGGGAAGACGTTTGTGACTTGCCCGTCGGCCAGGCGGCGTGTCGACATGGGTGTCGAGCACATCACGCCCGCCGGACCTGTCGCGTCTGCTCACTGAACCGTCGGTGGCGCACAGTGACGACGGTCATTGGGCACCTTGTGTGGGAGTGCCTGTGATGATCGTACTCGTAATGCATGACATTGGACTAGAATACCATTGGTATGTAGCCTTCTTTGATATAATCTGAGATTATTTTCCCGACATATTCAACTTCAATACCCAGTTGCGAAAGTTTTTCTGATACACCGTGACTGTCCGAGATAAACTTACAAGCTACGGGAACCTGATACTCGACAAGCTGTGCAACCCACTGCTGGACTTCTTTGTCCTCAGCCAGCAATGCTTCAAAAGGTCCGAAAAAGCACAGCCTCACATCATTCAACCACTCATTTTTAAGTACATTTGTAGCATACAACACACCTGTAAGCGCTTTTTCCTTTTCCGATGTCGATATGACAATCAAAACTTTCTGATCCATATTGTCCTCTCCCTCCTGTTATTGCTTGACTGTTGCAAAAATCCCGCCGCGGAATCTTGGCGAAACATGGGATCGATTGTCGAGACACTCTCACGAATAAGGGCACTTCTCAGCCTTCTTGAATGATTAGATTACCAGTCTAATCCATGGCAAAGGAAAGCTATTTCCTATAATGGTAGCCTTCTCTTCGCGGACCGTCAACTGTATCCCTTGTCTGGGTGCAGCGCGGACTGCTCTGAGCGGCAGCGTGGGCAACGGCGCCGACCGCACGTCACGGAGATCTTGTAGAGGTTGTTCAAAAAGGGGTCAGAACTCCCCGGCGCATTGCCGCGTCAGCACCACTGAAATCACTGCGCCTGCATCAAGGACTTTATCACTGCTCCCCCGGAATCCTCTCTCACGGTCCAAAAACATATGCTCGGTCCGCATTCTTGGCTCGCTTCCTTGCACTGCGCGAGGAGCCCCCTTTTTGAACAGGCTCTTGTATAACTATGCAGATTCTCATCAAATTGTGATATAGTCAATTCAACAAACACATAATAGGCAAACGTGCCGAAAGGTACGGACGCAAAGCCACGGGTCTAAAGACGCATGTCGATGATCGCCGGGTTGCAAAGATCGCTGCAACGGGTTCCGTGTCTTCGGAATCCGTTTTTTTGATCAGACGTCACTGTTGCGCACCAAAAACCGGGATGAAAAATACACCTGCGGCGATTTCCCGGGATAGACCTCCATGGCGCCTGCGCGCCACCATCAGAGAATGAAAAAAGGCGCCGCAAGGTTTTTCACGGACGCAAGGCCCGCTCGGGGAGGAGACATATATTGCGCTCGTCGCGAGTTTAGCGACAAGCAGGGGACTCTCGCCAGGACGGATCATGCATGCCGCTGCAGCGAGTATTAGCGGCCTTTAGGCCGCGGCTGTCTGAGCGGCAGCGGCATGCATGATCCGTCCTGACAGGCAGGGACCACCGTATTTCCAGGATAGACATTCATGGCGCTTCGCGCCACCAACAACCGGGAAGAAAATTCGCCTGCGGCGATTTTTTATACGGCAACTTGCCAGGCGCGTCTGGGATGTTGCCATGGTTGCGGTGGCCGTCAGGCCATGTTGGTTTCGGGATAGGTCTACGGAAGTGCTGGGGATGGATCATTGGCGCGAACCTCGACAAAGTCCTCTGGCTCCGTCATCACGGACAACACGAGCGACCCGCGCCAAAATGTCAAACGAACCGGAGGTCATCGCTTGCCAAGCGTACTGATAGTCGACGACTCCTACTTTATGCGCACGATACTGAAGCAGATTCTGAGCGAAGCTGGGTTTTCCGATCTTCATGAAGCAACCAACGGCGCCGAAGCCGTGGAAAAATATGCTGTCCTCAAGCCCGGTCTGGTCACCATGGACATCACCATGCCCGTCATGGACGGATTGCAGGCGGTGAAGGCCATCACCGCACTTCACGCGTCAGCGAAGATCATCATGGTCACGGCGATGGGCCAACAATCTCTGCTGGCGGAGGCATTGCAATCCGGCGCCGTGGGATTCGTCGTCAAGCCGTTTCAACTGTCGAAAGTGCTTGAGGAAGTCCAGTATGCGCTTCGACGCTGATAATACGTGCGCCAAAAGGACATCGAGGCTTGGTCTGCACCCGTTTCGATCCAGCATCAAATAGGACATTGACGCGGTTCGCGGTTTGAATGCCCTGCGACTGATTGACCGCTTGCATCCATTGACCCGACGACGTCATGGCGGATAACCACTTGGGCGTCAAAGCGGCGGTCATGACAGCGGCGAGGATCTGTGTTGCAGAGACCGTCCCCAGAGCCCCCCGAACAACTGCATCAGTGCTTGGCAATCCACATGTGTTGCAGCGAATCCTCGAGGTTCGGGTTGAGGTAGTCCCCCTTCACCCATGGCTGGAATGCAGCAGCGTACATCGGAAATACAAGTGGAATCCACGGCGCCTGCGACATAATGATGTTTTGCGCCTGCTTATACACACTGTCGCGAGCGGGACCGGCGGGCATCAGCGCGCCTTTGTTCAGCAACGCGTCGACCTGCGGGTTGCTGTAGTTCGTCGAGTCATTCTGCGGCGCTTCATTACTGTTGAACATCGTATTGAGGAGGTCAGACGGATCCGGGAAGTCCGCCAGCCACTCGAGAACATAGATGTTCTGCTTTCCAGTCGCGTTGTTGGTCAGGAAGGTGTTCCACGATGTCTGGTTCACCTTCGCATGAACACCGATCTGCGCAAACATCTGTTGGGCCGCTTCTGCGATCTTCAGGTCGGTCGGAGTGCTGTTGTCGGTGTAGATGGTGGTCGAGAATCCATGCGGATACCCGGCTTTGGCCAGCAGTTTCTTCGCCAGCGCAGGATTGTAGGCATACTGCGCGTTCTTCGGCAGCACTTTTTCATACCCGGCAGGCTCACTGGGCGGGATGATCTGATTCGCGGGAATCGCAAGACCGGACATAATACGAACGATGGCTTGCTTGTTGATCGCATACTCCAGCGCCGGGATGCCGCCCTGGTTCGCCGAGATCATGCCCGTCTTGCCCTGTTCAAAGTGAAAGAGCACCGCAGTCGGAGAATTATTGATGTAGAAGACGATTTTGTTGAGATAAGGAATTCCCTTTTTGAAGTAGTGCGGGTTGCGCACCAGGACATAGTCCCGTCCGGCTATGTACGATTGCAGCATGAAAGGACCGCTGCCCATCGGATGCGTGTCGATGTAGGCTTCCGAATGCGAGTTCACGTACGCCGGATCAACCGCCGAGAAAAACGGCATCGCCATCCCGAAATACTCCAGGACGCCAGATCGGGCACCAGGGTATTGGCCGCACCCTTGTAGGTTACAAGTTGATCATAGAACTGATATAAAGCTTCATACGATATCGCATCGTATGCTTTGGCAGGATCAAGGTGCGGGAACTGACTGGAAAGATCCAGTGTCAGGGTGCCGCCGTATACCGGTTGTGCGCCCTGAGCCGCCTGGCTGACAGCCTTCGGCGCGCCGGCGGCCTGTGTACTGCATCCGGCCAAGATATGTGCCATCAAATGCCACATGGAGCGCCGATTGCCACCGCCCCATACTATCCACCCCGCCGCTATGCCGTTCCGACTATTCTATAAAAGCCTGTTCAAAACCAACATGGCCTGACGGCCACCGCCAGCTATGGCAGCTTCCCGGAAGCGGCAGGCAAGTTGCCGTATAAAAGGGTTGGAAACTCCGTGTTGCAGGGGCTCGGCCAATTCCGCCACCAGTTCCTCGATGGCGCTCACTCCCTCCAGCGGCGCAACACCGGCGTGTGCGGGGATGCTCTGCACGCGCATGGTAAAATCGCCAATCCCCTTGCGAGCGGTTTTCACTCCGCCAAAAGGTGGAATGCTCGATTCCGTATTTTCACATTCGGCGCCCGTTTGTGCAGCCCACCTTGGTTACGATATAATAGCAACTAACTGCGCGTAAGAAATACCGCGCTAACCGGAGGAGGGTTTGAATGAGTTCCACTGCATCTTCTGGCGCACGCGACAGTGAACACGATCACGCCAAAAAACACGGTACGTCAAAAACGTGGGTGATCATCGCAGTCATGTTGGCCATGTTCCTAGCCGCACTCGACATGACGATCATAGGAACCGCTATGCCAAGCATCATTGGCGATTTGCACGGAGTTTCCATCTATAGTTGGGTATTCTCCGCCTATCTGCTGACATCGACTGTGCCCATTCCGCTCTTCGGAAAACTGTCAGACATGTACGGCCGAAAGAAACTGTTCATCATCAACTCTGCGGTCTTCACCATCGGGTCGCTGCTCTGCGGCGTCTCCAACAACATGCCCGAACTGATTGCGTTTCGCGCGTTGCAAGGAGTTGGCGCCGCAGGTGTGTTGCCGATCGCGCTGACGATCGTCGGCGACGTGTTCACCCTCGAACAACGAGCGCGAATTCAAGGCTTCTTTTCCGCGGTGTGGGGAATTTCCGCCATTGTCGGACCGCTTCTCGGCGCCTTTATCGTAGAGTATTCCAGTTGGCGCTACGTCTTTGAAATCAACGTTCCGATTGGCGTTCTGGTGATGATTGTCCTCGGACTCACGTTTAAGGAGCACGCCTCACACAAGGCGCACAAGCTCGACTGGTTAGGCACCCTCTTGCTGACCACGGGCGTGACCGTGTTGCTGTTGACGTTAATCCAACACAGCGATCATCTCGCCGCGCCCGGCTCACTGACCATGTTTGCTGCAGCGGGAATCCTGCTCACGGCGTTTGGAATCTGGGAACAGCGGGCCAAAGAACCTGTTCTGCCATCTACCATCTTCAGACATCGCATGATCCTCGTGGCCAATCTCGTGACTTTCTTGGGTGGAATGATTCTGTTCGGA
This sequence comes from Bacillota bacterium, assembly GCA_021793015.1. Taxonomy (GTDB): domain Bacteria; phylum Bacillota; class Bacilli; order Alicyclobacillales; family SLC66; genus JAKADD01. Next base: position 27,397 of record JAJYTO010000008.1, on the reverse strand, counting down.
CTCATTTCTTATATTCCCCTTTTTGTGCAAGGCGTTCAGGGAGGATCGCCGACACTTGCCGGCCGCGCGATCACGCCGATGATGGTTGGCTGGCCTTTGGCGGCGCTCGTAGGGGGACCGCTGATCATGCGTATTGGCTATCGAATCGTTGGCATCGCCGGAGGAACGTTGATTGCGGTCGGCTCATGGTTTCTGGTCGCAACCGGATCGCCTCACACCCTCGACATTGACGCCGGGCTGCTCCTGATCGGTTTGGGAATGGGGCTCACTCTAACTGGACTGCTCATCGCTGCGCAAAACGCCGTCGCCTGGAATCTGCGCGGCGCGGTGACCGGGTCCAACCAGTTCTTTCGGACGATCGGCGGCTCCATCGGCGTCGCCGCCATGGGAGCCATTTTGAATCAACAGATGGCGACCCGCGTCGCCGCCTCTGGTCTCGGATCGAAAGTCAATCTGAGCAGCGTGACAGAGTCGCTCCTGACATCGAAAGCCCGCGCCGCGCTTGCCCCGTCAATTCGCGCGTCATTCACCCGCATGTTTGGCGGCGCCTTGCACGATGTGTTTCTTGCCGGTTTCGTCTTTGCGGTCGTCCTGTTTGCGCTCGTTCTGTTCATTCCCGGCGGCAAGGCGCACAAACATTCGGCCGCACACCAGGCAGAATCGCAACCTCAGCGTTAACGAACACAGGCAGCTGGGACAACCCCCACAGACCCGTTCGGCCAACCAGCAGATAACGGGGGACGCGGAATCGATGTCGGCGGTGCAACTCCGGAGTCTTCTGTGAAAGAAGACTCCGGAGTTGCGCTCTGATGAATCTATGACGAAGACAACAGCAGGTCGGATATGCCGGATCATGCCGACCGGAAGCGGAGTATGAGCCGCCTTGCTCCGGAGCGCAGCAGCAGGAACAGCATCGTTTCTATGGCCATTGCGCCAAATGCCCAAAGGAAGAAATACACCCAGCCTGATGGGCCGTGCCAGGGATGATGGGTGACAAATCCCTGTACAACAAGATTGGCATGGATGGATGCGCCGAACAGGGCCGATCAGCAAAGCCTCCACATTGTTGCTCCTGCGTTCAACCCCCACCATGTAAGCGCCCCAGAGAATCGCGACGCCAAACGGGAAAAGCGAGAGGCTGTTGCTTCCCTGGAACATGAGAACGGCGTGAGCCCAATGGCCCAGATCGTTGCCAGGGTATAGATTGCCGGAATTGATGTCAAGCGTTACAAGTTCCCCGACGAGTGAACCGATCACAGGTTGGAGGAACGCCGCAATCATAAAGCCGAAGAACGCGAAGCGTTGCTGACGCCACTCCTTGTAGATCAGCCCTTTAGGAAAGAACGGCCTGTTCATGTGCGTATCCCTCCCGGTGCATGACGTGCACAAACAGTTCCTCGAAGTCTACGTCGAGTTCTTCCAGATATTCGGGTTGGTGCCGACGACAGAGTGCAAGCACCCGGTCAGGCTCGCGATCCACGATCAGGGAGTGCATGCGGCCGGATTCTTCGACGCGCAAGACGCCTGGGGTCATGCGGATTTCTTCGGGAAGCCCGTTCGCAAATACAACCTGGATCCTCCGCACATCGCGTTTAGCCTCCTCCGTGGACGCCTCCAGAACCACGCGGCCCTGATGGAAAAACGCCACGCGATCGGCGATGCGCTCCAGTTCGCCCAAGTGGTGCGTAGCCATCAATACCGTCGCGCCACCCGCAGCCTCCTGCATGATGAGTTGCAGAATCTCCCGCTTGACAACCGCGTCAAGGCCGCTCATCGGCTCGTCCAGGATGAGCAGTTCCGGACGGATGGAGAGCGCCATGACAAATGCGAGTTGCACGCGCACGCCTTTCGACATGGAGCGAATGTTCTGCCGCAAGGGCAACCCAAACGCCTGCGCGAGATGGCGGCAGCGCGTCTCGTCCCAGCGGCCGTATGTACGGTGCCCGTATTCCAGCATCTCTGCCGCGGAGAACGCCGAGAAGAAGTAATCCTGATCCGTCACATATCCGATCCGCTGTCGGTGTTCTCCCGCCGGACTTCCGGCGTCCGCACCCAACACGAACGCCTGGCCAGCGGACGGGCGGATGAAACCGAGCAGCATGTTCAAAAACGTCGACTTGCCCGCACCGTTCGTCCCGACGATGCCGTAGACGCTGCCGGTCGGCACTTTCAAGGAAACATTGTGGACTGCCTGCAAACTCCGGAATTGCTTGCAGAGCGAGGTGGTTTCTACCGCCCAATGATTCACGCTTGTCCCTCCTTTGCCTGGTTCCAATCAGCGATCAGCCGCTCCAGTTCTTTGGCCACGTCGATAAACTCCACGCCAAGGTGGTGTGCTTCTACCAGAGTCTTCGTCAGCATGTCGCGAACCACTCGCCGCGCCGAGTCACGCGCTTCCGCCGGCGTAGAGGATGCGACAAACGTCCCCTTTCCCCGGATCACTTCGATGACTCCTTCACGTTCCAATTCTTGATAGGCCTTGGCGATCGTATTGGGGTTGATCGTGATATCCATGGCCAGTTCGCGAATGGAAGGGAGCTTGCTGCCGGATGCCATCGCTCCCCTGGCGATGCGAGTCTTGATGTCGTCGATAATCTGCTGGTACATCGGCGTATGGGAGCGGGGATCAACCATTATCCACACAGGCTCACCTCCTGTATGCTATAAGATATGTGAACTATATCATATAGTACACATAGTACTGATTCATGATCGACCTGTCAACCTTCATATTAAAAAGGCATTAGAAGAAGTAGCAAGACCTCTTTCGCTTGGTGACGTCCCGGGCGTTTGAGGCGTTGCTCGTACCGCTCGTGCTCTTGGTTTGAATTTGTAGGACAGACATGGTATAAGTGCCTGTCCAAAAAGGGGGCAGGCAAGACCCGCGCAGTGCAAGGAAGCAAGCCAAAAATGCGCACCGAGCGTACGTTTTGTGTACGTGAGGAAGCATTCCAGGGGAGCAGTGATAAAGTCCGCTGGGCAGGCGATATGATCCGACGTGTCCCACTGGACGCCCGCAGGAATCTGGTTTATCACAGTTCCCTTTGGCGCTGACGATGCAATGCGCAGGGGAATTCTGACCCCTTTTTGAACAACCTCTATAAGTGTGGGTAGAAGCCGTGAGAATCGATTGGCGTCAACGGATGACGGATGATTATGAACGCCACGTGGAGGCGCCTCACCTCTATTCATTCCGCGGAGGCAACAGTTCGGTCGTCGCGGCGCTATCTTTGGGCGCGCCCATGGACGCGTCCGTGTCCGAAGCGCCCGGAATATCTGTCACGACCGTGTGGCTGACCTGATGCATCGTAACAGGTTGCGCAGACCGTACCAGACCTGGAATCAGAAAGATGTCGACGATCAGCCAGATCCATAGCACTGCAAGAAAAATGAACCCCACCAAGAACACCGTGAGTATCCAGCCGACAACGCCCAAGATCAACTGCGTCACAGCCGATCCGGTCTTACCGAGGTAAAACCGGTGAATCCCGAGTTGTCCGAAGAAAAACCACAACACATACGCGATCGCCATGCTCTTTGGCGCGGTAATCGTCGTGGTCGTCGTGGTCTTTGTAGTGCTTTGCTGCATTGGCATGCACATCGCCCCCATTGCGATAAAGTAGCCCTGCGCCAACAGTCTAACAGACCTGGCGAATCCAGAGAAGTTATTCTGCGACAAATTTTCCGGCGCAGGCGCTTGAGAAATCCCGCTTCTTCACTGGGGACCTTGTTGGGACTACTCTTTAGGTGTTCACAGCCAGTTTTTCAAAATAGTGGAGTCAGTCAAACGATTCACTTTCATCCCTGACGTAACGTAAACTGGAACTCGTAATTGAGCGCACCCAGCAAACTTGTTATGGCTTACGAAGGCGAATGCGGTAAAATAAGAATTGAGCCTTGCTACATCCCCAAATCGATTCAACCTGCATGATTTCATGAAGCTGCTCCAGATAGGCTTTCCTCCATTTTGGGCAGCGCACATCCGTCTTCACGATCTGCGGCACGTACACACCAATTTACTCTTGCAGCGAGGAATAGAAATGGCCAAAAGAAAAAGCGGGAAAACCCGTACTGCACAAGGGTTTTCCCGCTCGATCCGAGGCCCGGACTTACATCATGTCCATGCCGCCCATACCGCCCATGCCGCCGCCCGGCATAGCCGCTTTCTCTTTCTCTGGCTTGTCAGCCACAACCGCTTCGGTCGTCAGGAACATCGCAGCCACGGAAGCCGCGTTTTGGAGGGCGGAACGCGTCACTTTGGCGGCGTCGACAATGCCTTCTTCAAACATGTCGACCCACTCGCCGGTGGCGGCGTTATAACCCGTGCCAACCGCTTCTTTTTTCAGCCGCTCGACGACGATGGCGCCTTCGAGGCCGGCGTTGTCCGCGATTTGGCGCACTGGCGCTTCCAGAGCGCGCCGCACGATGTTCACGCCGGTCAGTTCATCGCCGGTCGCCTGCACGGCGTCCAGCGCCCTGATCGCATTGACGAGAGCCGTGCCGCCGCCTGCCACAAGGCCTTCCTCCACCGCGGCGCGTGTGGTGTTCAACGCGTCTTCGATGCGCAGTTTCTTCTCTTTGAGTTCCGTTTCCGTCGCCGCGCCCACTTTGATGACGGCAACGCCGCCAGCCAGCTTGGCCAAGCGCTCCTGCAATTTCTCGCGGTCAAAGTCGGATGTCGTCTCTTCGAGTTGCACGCGAATTTGGTTGATCCGCGCGTCGATGTCTTTACGCACGCCGGATCCGTCCACAACGATCGTATTTTCCTTGGACACACGCACTTGACGAGCGCGGCCGAGTTGATCGATCGCGGTATTTTTCAATTCCAGACCGAGTTCTTCGCTGATCACCTGACCGCCCGTCAGGATCGCGATGTCTTGCAGCATCGCTTTGCGGCGATCGCCAAAGCCCGGAGCTTTGACGCCGACTGCGGTAAACGTGCCGCGCAGTTTGTTCACGACGAGAGTCGCAAGCGCTTCCCCTTCGACGTCTTCCGCCACCAGTAAAAGCGGACGCCCGGATTGAACGACGCGCTCCAGCACCGGCAAAATCTCCTGGATGTTGCCGATCTTCTTGTCGGTAATCAGGATGTACGGATCCTCGAGAACGGCTTCCATTTTGTCTGCGTCGGTGACCATGTAGGGGGAGATGTACCCGCGATCGAACTGCATGCCTTCCACGACTTCCAGTTCTGTGGTGAACCCCTTTGACTCTTCGACCGTGATGACGCCGTCTTTGCCGACCTTCTCCATGGCGTCGGCGATCAGTTGACCGATCGCGTCGTCACTGGCTGACACGGCGGCGGCTTGTGCGATGCTGGCGCGGCCTTCGACGGGCTTGGAGATTTTACGAATCTCCTCAACTGCCGCTTCCACGGCTTTTTCAATGCCTTTGCGCAGAACCATCGGATTCGCGCCAGAGGTGACGTTTTTCAGGCCTTCCCGAATCATCGTCTGCGCAAGCACAGTCGCGGTCGTGGTGCCGTCGCCGGCCACATCGTTGGTCTTGGTCGCCACTTCTTTGACAAGTTGAGCTCCCATATTTTCAAATGGGTCTTCGACCTCAATTTCTTTTGCAATCGTCACACCGTCATTGGTGATCAGCGGAGAGCCGAATTTCTTCTCCAATACTACGTTGCGGCCGCGCGGGCCAAGAGTCACCTTGACTGCGTCTGCAAGCGCGTCAACTCCGCGCAGCATGGCGCGGCGCGCATCTTCACGAAACCGGATGTCTTTTGCCATGTGTTCTGCCTCCCGAAATGTTTATTTCTATGTAGCGAACCGCTACAGAACCAGTTGTGCCGAATCGGCCGAAAATCTGACTATCGCTCGACCACTGCAAGAATATCGGATTCGCGAACGACGAGATATTCCACACCATCATATTTGACTTCTGTGCCAGCGTACTTCGAGAAAATGACCCGATCGCCGGCTTTCACGTCAACTGCAACGAGTTTCCCGTCTTCGTAACGTCCGGGGCCGACCGACACAACCTCCGCTTCCTGGGGCTTTTCCTTGGCGGTGTCTGGCAATACAATTCCACTTGATGTCTTTTCTTCACGCTCGAGCGCGCGCAACACCACGCGGTCACCGAGTGGTTTAATCATGGAAAACCCTCCTCCAAATATGCTCATTTCACTTTTGTTAGCACTCGCTTCGATCGAGTGCTAACGACAATGATTATATTAGCGAGTTCAAAGTCGTTTTGCAACCGCAAACGAATATAATTTGCAAAAAAATTATAAAACCGAACGGCCCGTCGGCAAGACAGAATCCTCATTTGACAGTGCTCTGTCGACTGTGGGAAGATCATGTCACATTCGTGATTGCCGTTCCGTTTGCTCCACTTCCAAATAAAGAGACAAGGATGAGATCCCATTGTCATACCGCGTTTTCTCTGGCATTCAGCCGACGGGCCAGATTACCCTCGGCAACTACCTCGGCGCTCTGCGCCAGTTCGTTGCCCTTCAGCAGGATGCCGACGCGTTTTATTGTGTCGTCGATCTCCACGCCATCACGGTCGCCCAGGATCCCTCCCTTTTGCGGGAGCGCATTGTTGACCTGGCGACGCTGTACTTGGCGGTCGGTCTGAATCCGCAGAAGTCGACGCTGTTTGTCCAATCCGATGTCAGCGCTCACAGTGAACTCGGATGGATTCTTCAATGCATGGTTCACATGGGCGAACTGTCGAGAATGACGCAATTTAAAGAGAAGGCTGAAGGAAAGGATACTGTGACGGCAGGACTGTTCACCTACCCGGCGCTCATGGCGGCGGACATTCTCCTGTATCAGACATCGCGGGTTCCCGTCGGCGACGATCAGAAACAGCATCTGGAATTGACTCGGGACATCGCCCTGAGATTCAATTCCCGTTTTGGCGAGACATTTGCCGTCCCGGAAGTCATGATGTTGAAAGAAGGCGCGCGCATCATGTCATTGGACGACCCGGCCAAGAAAATGAGCAAAAGCAATCCGAATCCTCAAAGCCGAATCGAAATTCTCGATTCTCCCGACGACATTCGCAAAAAAATCAGTCGCGCAGTGACGGATTCTGACCGTGAGATTCGCTTTGCTCCACAAACCAAGCCCGCGGTCTCCAATTTGCTTGTCATTTATTCGCTCACGGCTGATGTAACGATCGACTCGCTCGTTGCGCAGTACGAAGGGAAAGGATATGGCGCCTTTAAGAAGGACTTGGCGGATGTAATCGTCGCTCACCTGACTCCTATCCAGGAAAAGCACCGTGAGATACGTGGCAGCGGCTTGACGGAGGACGTACTGCGGCAAGGAGCCGCAACAGCCGCGCAAGAGGCCGAAGAAACCATGGCTCTAGTCCGGGAACGAGTGGGTCTGGGCGGGTTCAGGCGCCGCTAACCAGTATCGTTGTCTGAACGATCCCCATTATGGGCACTCTTGTAACGATTGTCCATAAACATCCAAAAAGGGGGGGCCAAGTCGTGACGACCATCGATAAAGTGGGGGCGGCGTATGCCAACGCTCAATCTTTGCACGCAACGCTCACGCAATTTTCCCTTGAGACCATTGATCCCGTCAGCAAGCAGATGTATCAGGAGCTGGCCAACGCGGCCCAGACAATCATGGAAGGCATCAGAAAACGTCAGGAACAGTTGACCGACCGCGAAAGTGCAATCAAACAGGCGCAGCAACCAGGAACCTGAGCTTAGCTGCTCCACAGGCTCTGGCGCGGTCGTCGGTCTGTGTTCACACTTCTATTCCCGATCCTCCACATCGATTCCCGGACGCTTCGACAATCCGGCCCTACAAAAATCCACAATTGCCACAGCAAAAAAGAGGTCGTCACGGCAATGGCCGCAACCCCCGCTATGGTCAAATAAATCTGCACGAGCGAAACGATGAGCGCCGCCACCCAGATCAGAATCAGTCCTGACAATCCCGTAGTTCCGAGCGGCATGTCCTTGTCTCCCCAAATATCATGTGACTCCTACGAATCAAAGCGCCGCAGGAAATAAATCAAAAACTGCAATTCACTGATCGGATCCACCTGATGCAAAACCGTGCCTGCGGGTGCGATCACAAATTGCGACGTAAAATTGAGAATCCCGATGATCCCGGCGGCCGCCACTGCGTCAGCCACTGCCTGCGCATACCTCCCCGGCGTCGTGAGAACGGCGATCTCCACGGGAGTCGACAGCGTAAACTCACGCAACTCGCGGAGCGGTCTGACTTCGACGCCGTCAATCCGTCTGTGGGTCGCTTCGGGATCCACGTCAAAAACGGCGAGAAGCCGCAATTGACCCACCTGGTCATGCCCAGAGACATTAATCCCGGCCGTTCCGGAACCGATCAGGATGATGCCCACCTGTTCGTCGTGACGCAAATACCCCTGCAGAAACTCTATCAAATACGAAACGCTGTACCCGTAGCCTCGTTTGCCGAGTTCGCCGAGATACGAGAAGTCCCTCCGGACAGTGGCGGGCTCAATCTGCAGAGCCGCGCTGACTTCCGTCGAGGAGACGCGTTCCTTGCCGAGTTTGCGCAGTGTCAGCAAATAGCGGTAGTACATCGGCAATCGGCGCGCCGTCACGACAGGAACTCGAACAACCTCCATGCTAGTCCTCCAGCATTAACCTATCCAATATCGCCATAAAACCATCAATATCATTCCTATGATACACCGGGAGACTGGCTCCGGCAACCACAAAGGGCGGCTCGGGCGCCGCAAATGCAAGAACATTCAGCATGGCGCCGTCATGCTGCAGAAAATCCGGAAGCGCGTAGTGGTCGCCGCAGCGCAAATCCGCGCCGAGCACAACGATCTTGCGCATGGCGACCGTCTTGTATCCTTCCAAAAACACCACATCCACCGACCCAAGAGAGACGACCAGAGAGGACACGGAGGGCGCACCGTCGCCGCGCCGCTCGATCATATAGTGGCCGAGCGTGTCCGCGATGCCGACGCTGATGGCGCCAGCGTCCAGATAACGCGCCGTATCCGTGCCCTCCGGACTTGTCCGGAAGTCATGGCCGTCATGCTTCAAACAGCCCACACGCAGACCGCGCCGTGTGCACTCCGCTGTCAACCGGACAATGAGCGTCGTCTTGCCGGTATGCTTGTATCCAGAAAACAGGAGGAACGCAGGTTTCCGCGCCACTTTCACAGCAATCCCCCATGCCCCAGTTCCGCGATGTCGGCGCCTGTCAATCTTTGTCCCGCCAAAACGCGGGGCAACAGGTGATCAAACGCTGTCACGGAATCAAAGATGACACAGCCTGGCAGACCCATCAGCACGACATCATGGCGATAGGCCAGCATGGACATGGACCCGGGCAACATCGGCACGCCATAAGATACGACTTCAGTGGCCACCTTCGCAATCGCGCCTGGGCTGCGGTCATCCGGATCGACCGACATGCCGCCCGTGACCAACACGATGTCGGCCCCTCTCTCAATCAGCCCGTCAATCGCCTGCGCGATCATGTCCGTGGCGTCATCGACGATTTCCTGTCCGAGCCAGCGCGCGCCGTAGATCTGGAGTTTGGCGCGCAGGACCGGCCCAAATCGATCTTCAATCCGCCCCTTGTACACCTCGCTGCCCGTCGTAACAACGCCGACTGACGCACGTCGGAAAGGAAGGACTTCAAGGAGCGGTCCGGTTTTTGCCAGGATTGTTTCGAACGCCGTCAACCGCTCATCTCGAACGATCAGGGGAATCGCGCGCAAGCCTGCGACAGTCTGGTTCTCCGTCACTGCAGAATGGGCGCGTTTCGTTACAACCGCCAGATCGCCGAGCGCATTCACGGCGTAAAGCGCCTCAACGTCAATCGTGAGCAGCCCCGCATGAGCAGACTTCACCGTCACCTTGCCTTCGTTTGGTTCTGAAAACAGCAGGCTGCGGTGTGCGATTGCCGCAGCCATGCGCGAAGCGGCAACGTCTTCATGCACCTCGTCCTCTTCCAGCGAGAGCACATAGATGTGTTCTTTCCCGATCGCCAGCAACTGTTCGATGTCCTTCTCCGCAACGACGTGCCCCTTCTGAAACAGCCGCCCCTTGAACTCACCGGGAACGATCTTCGTCAGATCGTGCGCCAGAACCATACCCACAGCGTCCTCAACGCGGATTTCCCGTTTCATTGCCACCGCTTCCCTTCATGCCCCTGGCCACCCGACACAAGGCTTCGTACTCTGCGGGTGAATTGACCATCAGGAAACTGACGCCCTCGGGGTCGTAGTCATGCCATTCTTCTTCTGGAACGTAACGCACACAAACTTGCGCCAGGAGGTCAGACACCTTTCTCCGATCGCAAGTCAGCATTTTCGTTACCACAGGTTGCAGGGATTTGTGATAAACTCCAAGCAACGGATACTTTTGCCCTCGGAAGGTTGGAACGATTGCGATTGCGGGATGACAGACCTTGCCGCCATTATTGTCGGCGCACTGCAACGTCAACCGGGCCAGATACAACAAGAGTTCCACGCGGACAAGCGGCGCATCGACAGCAATCACAAAAGTCCACTCGTGGCGGCAGTGCGCCAGGCCGCTCTCAATCCCGGCGAGAGGCCCCTGCCCAGGATGCATGTCGAACGCCACCAGGGGGATTTGCAATGACTGCTGTTCCTTGCGACGCACCACCCAGACATCTTCGACGATTACCGCCATTTTTGAATACAGAACATCGACAAACATCGACGTGTCAATCTCCAGCGTTGCCTTGTCGCATCCCATGCGTCGACTGTGGCCGCCCGCCAGAATGACCGCGCTGAATGCCGGCAAGACGGGCGCCGTCACGAATCAGCAACTTCCCATTTGTTGAAAGGAGTCAAGTCCTTGATCACGGACATACGTCGCTTGCGTGCTGTAGACTTGCTGTATCTGGGGCGCTGGGTGCTGGCCCTGATAGTTCCCTGCGTGGCGGCGGCAGCCCATATTGCCTCCACTGGGTATGCTGTCATAGAAGGTATCCTTCTCCTCTGCGCATTCACGGTATCGATCACGGCAAAATATCGTCCACTCCCTGATATCTGCTGGGCCGGCCTCGTGTCGCTGGATATACTTCTCGTTACCGCAATGATCGCTCTCGCACAGCCCAGCCTGACCTATGTCTGGCCACTCTATCTCTGGTGCGTCATCGAGGCGGCTCTCGCACTGCGCAGCAAAGCCGGTTTCACGGTAACCATGGCCGTCGATGTGATATCGCTGCTGTTTATTGTACCATTTCGAGGGCAGCAAGAGACGTTTGGCCAGGTGTCGGCGCGTCTGCTGGTTTTCAACATGGAAGCGGTTCCGATTCTCTTCTCTGTGTACTGGGAGAGACGTCATCGCCGCGAACTCGCATTTCAGACCGAGGAATCCTCCCGGCATTTTCGGAAAGTGTCGGAACTTGAGCATATTAACAGACAGATGACCGACTATACGATGGATGTACAAAATCGGGCCGTGATCGATCAACTGACGGGGCTGTACAACCAGACGTATTTTCACCACAGATTGCTGATTGAGGTCGAAAAATCTCGGCAGAACCACGAAGTCATCAGTCTCATTCTGTGCGACATCGACCACTTCAAACAGTTTAATGACCAGTTCGGGCATTATCTCGGCGACGATGTGCTGAGGTCTGTCGCCAAGGTCCTGTTGGATATGGTCCCGGACCAGTCTGCCATCGCCGCGCGTTTGGGCGGCGAGGAATTTGTCCTTGCCATGCCAAATACCGAAACGGCCGCTGCCTCCGAATTTGCAGAAAAACTGCGGCGCCAGATTTCGGACACTGTCGTGAGCGGCCCGATCGGGGCACTGCGCGTCACAATCAGCGCAGGCGTCGCGACCTTTCCGGGAGCGGCGAAAGATGCCCTTGAATTGGTGAAGCTGGCCGACAAGGCGATGTACACCGCCAAGGACATGGGACGCAATCGCGTCTGCAGCGAAACGGCGCCCGCCGCTAATTCAGTACGGTTGCAAGACGCCTGAGGTTTGGCGACGCTCATCGCCGCAAACGGATTTTTGGGTCGCGATCTTCAGTTGTCGGCGCAGGCGATGACTCCCGCAGGAGTGACGAGGCGATCCACCCTGCGATCAAACGGCTCTGTGGGGAGTCGTCGAAGGACCTGAAACTCGTATCCTATGCCCACAGACAGGGCGTCTGGACGAATGAGGGACAGATAGCGATCATAGTACCCTCCCCCGTAACCGAGCCTGTCCCCCCGCAGCGTGAAGGCGAGTCCGGGCACAACAATCAGGTCGAACGCTTCTGGCGCCATCGGTCCCTCTGCGGCTGCGCGCGGTTCGCGCATGCCCCACTCTCCCATCGTCACCTCCAGAAGACTGTGCAGAGGAAAAGCCTGCATGATGTTTCCTGTGCGTCGCGCTTGCGGCGCCGCCACACGCTTTCCCGCCAACAGCGCGGTTTCAATGATGGAATCGGTTGCCGCCTCGCCTCGAAAAGCAAGATAGACCAACATGGTTCCAGCCTCGCGGAAAAACTTCTGCGCGCAAAAGATCGCCGCCAACCGTCGGTCATACGCCAGTCTGTCAGGTTGCGCCAAGGCGGTGCGCCGCGCCATCATTTCTGCGCGCAATGACCGCTTGTCATTGAATGACGGTGCACTGTCCGGATCATCGTGCATCGCTGCCTGCCCACCTCCACACAACCGCCGTTTTTCAGCGAACGGTTTGATCCCTACTGAGACTTTTCAGCGGTCTTTCCGGCAGGAAGTATTTTGATGTTTCGTTTCCAATCCAATTTGGTTACGGAAACCATCGTGTGAACGCGTCCCACGATGGTTTATCGCCGTTATCCACAGGTTAGGCGGCAGTTATGCACTGGATCTGTGGATAACTGCCCGTCTCACCACTGATCAATGGGAAGCGACGCCTGCGCAGTCAGTGTCAAATCATCCAGTTTCCCTTGTTTATATCTGACATACGCCGCCGCGCCAATCATCGCAGCGTTGTCCGTGCAAAAGCGCAGTTCAGGCACAATCAGGCGCGCTCCCGCATCGTCGCACGCCGTTTGCAGCCGCGCGCGCAGATGTGCGTTGGCGGCCACGCCTCCAGCAAGCAGGAGTGTCTGCTGCCCCGTTCTGACAAGCGCCAGCAGCGCTTTTTTTTCGAGAACATCCGTCACGGCCGACTGAAAACTCGCCGCAACGTCAGCCACGCGGATCGATCGACCTGCCTTTCGCTCGCGATCGAGATGAAGCATCACGGCAGATTTCAGTCCGCTGAAACTGAAATCCAGAGAGTCTTCCTCCAGCAAGGCCCGCGGAAAACGAATAAAGGCAGGATCGCCGCCCGCCGCCGCGTCCTGAATGGCAGGTCCACCCGGATAACCGAGTCCCAGCGCGCGGGCCACTTTGTCATACGCCTCGCCGGCGGCGTCGTCGCGTGTCTTCCCCAACTGTTCGATAGTTCCCTGCGCACTCACGTACAGCAGTTCCGTGTGCCCGCCGGAAACCACCAGCGCCAGCAAGGGCGGTTCGGCATCTTGTGAGAGCGCGGCCGCATACAGATGCCCCGCCAGATGATGAACGCCTATGAGCGGCAGGCCGCTGGCCTGGGCGAGCGTCTTGGCGGCTGTCACACCGACAAACAGGGCGCCGATCAGCCCCGGTCCCCGCGTGACCGCAATCGCGTGCACATCGCCAAGAGTCAGTTGCGCATCCGCAAGCGCCTGCTCAATCACCACCGTGACCTGCTCAACATGCGCCCGCGAAGCGACCTCCGGCACGACGCCGCCAAACCGCTGATGCGAACTGATCTGGGAGGCGACTACCGAACTCAGCACGATGCGGCCGTCACGGATCACGGCCGCCGCCGTCTCGTCGCAACTCGACTCCAGCGCCAAAATATCGATTCTGTCACACGCTTTGGCGTCACGCTCGTACCGGACCCTCATGGCCTCACTCCAGCGCATCCTGAACCTCCGCCGCGCCGGGCAATGTCGCCCACATGATCAGCGCATCCTCCTGATTGTCCGTATAATAGCCGCGACGCAGTCCGGCGTCGGCAAACCCAAGCTTGCGATACAGTCCCTGCGCCTGATAATTGCTGACGCGCACTTCCAGCGTGATTTTGGCCGCTCCCTGCGCGACCGCTTCCGCCATGAGTCTGCGCAGCAGACGCTCGCCAAACTTCCTCCCGCGATACGTAGGATAGACAGCGATATTGGTCACATGCGCCTCATCGATAATAACCCACATGCCGCCGTATCCGATCATCTCTTCTCCGAGCCACATGACGATGTAGTGGGCAAAGTGATTTTCAGTGAGTTCTCCCAAAAATGCGTTGCGCGACCACGGAGCAGTGAAAGAAGAGCGCTCAATCCGCATGACATGATCGATGTCCCGAACGGTCATCCGGCGAAATGATAGTTCGCTCGGGCCCATCGTCTTCACTCCCTCGCTCCTTCTGAAGCCAGCGCGCCTCTGCCTCCGCCAGTTGAAGATAACGAGGTACCAGGGCATTCGCGTTCTCGCCATGACTGCCCTCCTCACGTCCAGGTAACCTCTGTGCGAATCTTTCACAGCCAAGCGCGAACAGATCCTCCGCGCGCACTTCTGTGGTCTCTCCATACACAATAATTCGCGTCAAACCGCTTTGTTCCTGCCATTCCCGCTGCGCCTGGAGAGCGGAATCTCCCAGCAGATACACAGTCTCGCCATCGTCCGCGATCGTGCTCAGAGTTTCCCCAAACGCCGCAAGGTCCCTGCGGGCGTCCGCCGCCAGTTGCGAGAAATGTCCGTGCTGCGAACGGTAAACCGCAGTGTAAACGGCCCCGCGGCGCGCGTCCCACACGGGGACGACCAACCCTGTGCAGCACCGCAGCGAATACGCGGCGGCGGCCAGCGATGAGACTGGAAGCACCGGAATCCCCAGGGCGAACGCCAGCGTCTTTGCCGCCGTCACGCCAATGCGCACACCAGTGTAGGAGCCTGGGCCCACACCCGCAATCACACCCTCCAGATCAGACAGATCCATATTCAGGGCGGCCAGCATCTCATCAATCAATGGATTCAAAAGAGTCGCGTGCATCCTGGCCACGCGCGTGGTCCATGCGGCAAGCACATGCCCCGCGCGGTCGCCGAGCGCCAGACTGAGAGTCGTTGTCGCTGTGTCGATCGCTAACAAGGCCATAGTGTCATCCATTCCTGCAGAGTCCGGACAGCCGCGTCGCCGCGCGCTGACAGAATCGCCGCGCGGCCAGATTCGCCAAGTTCCCGCCGATCAGCGCCATCATGCGCCGCTTCGGCGCCCTCCGCAGCAGTCTCCAGAACACTGCCCGCCTCCGCAGTCTCGATAAGATGCAAATCAATCCTTTCATCCGGCAGCGCGTCTTCGAGCAACTGTGCCCACTCCACGGCGCAGACGCCTTCACCGAACCAATATTCATCAAGCAGATCCAGTTCTTTTCCCGCGTCGTCTCCCAATCTATACAGATCGATATGGTACAGTGGAAGCCGACCGCCCATGTGCTCCTCAATCAATGTGAAAGTCGGGCTTTTCGCACGGTCGGGCGACCCAAGACCTTGCGAAAGTCCCGACACAAACGTCGTCTTTCCGACGCCAAGTCCTCCCCGCAGAGCGATCACCAGTCCCGGTGTCGCGACTCTGCCGCAGGTTTCCCCCAGCAAACGCGTTTGCGTCTCATCCTTCAGTATCAAAGTCACCCCGTACTGCCTGTCGCCGTCCGTGGTCATCCGACACCTCCGTCTGGAGCGGCGGCAAAATGATCATACCCCCGCGGCGGCAGCGCTTCGCGACCGTTCCCCGACAGCAGATCAACTCCAGGTTCGCCATCCACGACGCGACCGATCAGAGTGAGGCGCACGCCATATGCCTCCATGAGCGGAAGCAATGCGCCGCACGACAATGATGAAACCGTACCGACCAGTTGGTAGTCCTCCCCGCCATGGAGTGCAAAAACGAGCGGTTCTTGCCCTGCGAGACGGGCATAGCGCCGCACAGCGGGCAATATCGGAATACGTTCACCGTCGATGTCGAGATGCACTCCGCTGGCCTCGGCGATGTCCGCCAATTCGGAGCTCAGCCCATCGCTGATGTCGTTGAGCGAAGTGCAGCCCTGACACTGAACGAGCGCCTCAACCGCGCGAACTTGCGGTTTGGGGCGCGTGTGACGTTGTTGCAGCTGCCACTGCTCAGTTGGGGTCAAAGCGCCGGAATAGCCCGTCCGCATAAGATGCACAAAGGCGGCGGAGCCCCCGACATCCCCGGTGACAAAGACAAGATCGCCCTGTCTTGCGCCGTTCCTGCGCAAGGGTTGCGACCCCGCCAGGACGCCCGTCGCGGCGACTGTGATGACGAGCGGACCTGCTGTGCTTACGATGTCGCCGCCGACGACAGTCACCGCAAATTCGTCCGACGCCTCTCTTATGCCGCGATACAGGGATTCGATCCGCTCCACCCGTTCTTCGGCGGGTATGGCGAGCGACACCAGAACGTGCCGGGGGCGTCCACCCATCGCGGCCACGTCGCTCAGACTGGCGGCCAGAGCCTTATATCCCAGAGAAATCCCGTCGATCCAGTCATCACGGAAATGAACGCCGTCGACCAAAGTATCCGTTGTCATCACAACTGGTCCGTCATACGATACGACCGCCGCGTCATCGCCGATTCCCACGGCCACGCGCGGGTCAGGCCGCGAAACCAGCTCTGCCAAACGCCTGATCAGGCCAAATTCGCCGATCTCTCGGACAAGCATCGTGTTCCCCGCCCCCACACACTTCTGTAGGCTGTCAATACGTGTCGGAAAAGGGTCGAGGTAAGACGCTTGCGGGGGGTTGGCGAGCCCGGACAGGCGAACGCAGTGTTCATGCGCGGTACATGATCACGCCTGTTCGGTGCAAGCCGAGCCCCTAAAGCGCGGAGTTCTCGACCCTTGTCGGACTACCTCCATTATAACCTGTTCAAAAAGGGGGCAGGTAAGACCCGCGCAGTGCAAGGAAGCGAGCCAAGAATGCGGACCGAGCGTACGTTCTTGGTACGTGAGAGAGCATTCTTGGCGCTGACGCGGCAATGCGCCGGGGAGTTCTGACCCCTTTTTGAACAACCTCCATTATACCCTGTTCAAAAAGGGGGGAGCAACGATCAGGCGCCAACCTGGCTGCGCGCCACGAGCAAAATGCGCAGAGGCAGATTCAGCATATTGGTGTTCGGCACTCCCGTAATCTGAAATTCGACCGTGGCCGACTGCCCCGGTTCGAGCTTCTGCGAAGGCCCAGACAAAACAACGACATCGTCAAAATATTTGTAGGTGCCCCTGCTGAGGAGTTCCGCTCCCGGATAGCGCTCAAAAAACAGCATGCCGAGCGCCGTATGCGGAATCCACGGTTGCCGCCCCCCGTTCCTGACGCGGGCGGTGATCGTCAGAAACTGGTCGCCGACTCCCCCCGTCCCGGTCACGCGGACATGCACCTGCGAAACGTGAATCGGCATCAGCCCCATGCTCAGTGAGGGAAGGCGCGCACTTTGTTTGCGCAGCATCCACACCAAATGGATATAACGATTGTTCAAGTGTGTGAACGACGGCGTCGGATTGAGTGTAAATGACCACGCCGCCGAACTGTGCGGCGGGATCACTACGTTCGGACCATTCACGAAATATTCCCAGTCGCTCGCCTGCATGGGCGACAATCCGCCCGCCCGGTGCAACACAAACAGCATTCCCTGAAGCTGCCGACCCGAAACGGGCGATGCGCTTGTATTGTACAGGCGCGCATGGAACGTCAGCACGTTCGGGGTGAGTGCAATGAATCCATGAGCGCCGCCTGCCGCTGTTCCGGAACGGGTGCCCGCCGCAGAGCCCGCCTCTTTGGTCACACCATGCGAGGCGCTTGCGTGAGTGGCCGCGTTGGCGCTCATTGCTGTTTGCGCCGTCACCGTCACATTCTGCGAAGAGATCGGCGCAAGCGTTACATTCAGCGTCTGCAAGGCGCTCTCCGAGGGTTGGGCCGCCGCAAGTTCCTGCGCCAATGTCCGCGTCTGGTACGCTCCTTTGACTGCGCCATGCATGTAGCTCTGCGCAAACACGACGACAACCGCCATCGCCGCCGCGACGCCAGAAACCGCCGACACCCACAGCGTACGCCTGCGCGCACCCTCTGCCCACAACCGTTTCCACACACTGCGCGAGGTGTTCGTTTGCCGCCGCATGCGCAGTTCGGTCAGCACTCTCTCCTGAAAAGGCTCCGGTGCGAACAGTTGATCGGTTTGAGCACGGAGCGATTCCCTCAACGTTCTTTCAAACTCATGATCGTCCTGTCGATTCACGTTCACCGCTTCCTTCCCACACCGCCCGCAGCAGTTCTCGGCCACGAAACAGACGGGTTTTGATCGCAGACTGACTCAGTTCGGTCACCTGCGCAATTTCTTCCACAGACAAATCCTGAGCGTAATATAACCAGATCACCTCACGATAGGTATCGGGCAACCCCTGAACAGCCTGCCAAAGCGCGTTGCCCTGAGCCGTTGCGACAACCGTCTGTTCTACCGATCCGTCGCTTTGCAGGTGAGACATATCATCCATGATCACTGTCTTGCGGGCGCTGGCGCGCAGAAAATCCTTGGCGCAATTCGCCGCGATGCGCAAAATCCAGGTTTTGTAACTGCTCTCCTGGCGAAAAGACTCCATGTGGTCGTATACTTTCAAAAAGACATCCTGACTGATGTCTTCAGCCGTGTGCTTATTATGGACATATCCGTACACGACCCGAAATACGTCGCGACTGTACGCCCCCATAAGTTCACGCAACAATTCAAAGCGTTTCTCATCACTCTGCGCCGACGCCACAGTCCCACCTCAATGCGACTATCCCTATAGACGCGCTAGAATACCTTCAGGTTACATGATATCTCTCATAGATTCCCACTTAAACATTTCATTTCGGTTACATTTATTCGTCGCTGGGTCAGTGTTTACGTCCCTGCACAGACCTTATGTTACAATGCAAAGCAGCATGTCACAAGCAGAGGCGGCGAGAGTGACCCGAAAACTGGAGATCTGCAGCGCCAACGCCGAGCTCGGTTCGGCGGATGCTTTAGCCGAGCTGATCAGTCGGCATCCGCATGTACAGACAAAGGAATGGGGCTGTCTGGGCAACTGCCATCGCTGCTTTCGCGCGCCTTTCCTTCTTGTCGACGAATACTACCCCATCGAGGCGGACAGTGTTCAAGAGTTAATCGCGAAAGTTTCGATTCACATCTCCGGGACCGACGCCGACCCGACACGGGAAGCGCATGGTGCACCCCCGGGGTCTGCAGGGGCAACCGTCACTGCGGCCGCCCCTGCAGCACACTGCACCGTTACGCCAGCGGAATGATGGAGGCGTCCGCCGTCGCCAGTTTTGCCTGTACCTTTTTCACGATGCGACCGTTCGGAAAGACAAAGATGTCCGCCGCCACGATGGCGTCCATCGCCGCGTCGACGACAGCAGCCGCAACGGGCGTCTTCGGATTGGGAATCTGCAGATGCACGGTTTTGTTCAGACTGGTCAAAAACGAAAGTTCGAGTGATTCTTTCATGGCCTTGTTTCCTCCAGACAATTCAGGATGTGTTGCTCGTTTCCCTCACGCCGATGTGGCGCCCGCAGCCGCTCCGCCTGTGCCGGAACCTGCGCTCGCGCCGCCGCCCGAAACCGTCCCGGACGAACTGCCGCCGGCGGACGTCGTCGTTGTACTGTCCTGAATCTGAACCGTGTCCACGCGTCCCATGGCGTAGACCGGGTCGCCAAACAACGGCGCGATCGCCTGGAGCACATCATTGATGGCGGCGTCCGACGCCTGGACATCGACGTGTGGATACACCCGATTGTGCAGCTTCGGTTTTCCCGCCGCACTCTGACCAACCTGCAACTGCACGAGCAAATGACGGTCAAGCGGATTCACGACCATTTCCCCAGCTCCTCCCTTTGCCAGAGGCCATAGGTTCGCGGTTGCCGGCAACCGGAGCGCCTTGACCCCCATGCGGAAAAGAGAGTGCGCAAGCTCTGCAAAGCGGGTGACAGACGCGTAAAATATCCTGGAGGGGGCTCACGCCGCCGCAGGAGCACGCGGCGCTGTCCGGTCGCGCATGAGTCATACAACGTTATCATGAGTGTCGGGAGGACCCGCATGAACGCGGTCGCGCGGACTTTAAGAACGATCCTGTACAAATTTGGGGTGGCTGGTCTGGCCATGGTATCCGGCCTGTTCCTGGTCCCACGATATTTGACAGTGGCTGACAACGGCATCTATAAACTTATACTCGTCTATGCACAGTTGTGCGCGACTTATCTCGCCGGATACGGCAATTTTTTTAACTTCGGCCTCAATCGCCGGAAGCTTCCCCGCGAAGCCTTGGTTGGCGTCATCATGCGTCTCTACGCCTATGTGGCGCTGGCGGCCGCTGTGCTCGCGGTCGTCTGCCTGCTGCTGGCGCCGGGGCGCCCTATGTTTGGCTACGTCGTATTCGCCGTCGGAACGGTGCCGCTCGCCGTTCTGTTCGGGTACACGACGAAACTGGTGCAGGCTCTGAACGAGATTGACTGGCTGAACCGGCTCAACACGATCCAGGTTCTGTGTTTTGTCGTGTTTGCCGTTGCGATCATGGCAGCCCGTCATTTCGACGCGTCCGTGGCGCCGCATCTGCTGACCTTGACTCTGGGCGGCTGGTTTCTCTCCTATTTGATCGCAGCGGTGACCGCGTACATGGTGGCCGCGCGTCTGTCCGGAGTGCGGCTCATCCCCTCCAAACATCCGGAACTGCGCCCGCAGGTGTTTGCCTATGGACGCAAGACATCCCTACAGCAGCTGCTGACCCAATTCAATCTGCGCGGAGACCTGATCCTTGTCGGCATTTTGGCGGGCGCCACGGCGGCGAGTCTGTACGGGATGGCGGTCACCGCTTCCGAAGTGCTGTGGCACATATCTTCCAGCATCTCGCTGCTCATCTACGCCCGCGTTGCGGCAGAGGAACGCAGCGGCTCGATCGCCCTCGTTGAACGCACATTCCGCTTCACGCTGGCGCTGCTGATCGTATCCGCCGCGTTCATGCTGGTCGTCTTTCCTCCGCTCATCCATTATGCGCTGAGCGGTCGCTATGACCGTTCCATTCCGGTGTTCGAAGTCCTGTTGCCCGGCACCATCGCTTACGGCGCGACCGCCCTGTTCTCGCAGTTTTTCACCGATCAACTCGGAAAGGTGAAGTTTCCTCTCTACATGCAGGCGGCGAGCATCGCCGCCAATGCGCTCATCTGCTTTTTGCTGATTCCCCGCATCGGGATCATGGGCGGCGCGCTCGCGTCTTCAACGGCTTACTTCGTGAGCCTGACGCTATGCATCATCTACTTCAAGCAACAGACCAAACAGCCGCTCAGCGCTCTCTTTGCGGTGACCCGCATGGATCGCGACCTAGTCAGACGCCTGCTGCCGCACACGCGCCGCATCCACGAAGGCGGTGAATAGGCGCCTGTGCGCCGGATTCTCGCGCCAGAGATTTTCGGGATGCCACTGCACGGCGAGGACAAACGCCCGCGCCGGATCTTCAAGCGCTTCGATCAACCCGTCACGGCTTCGGGCAGAGACGACATACCCCGGTGCGACGTCGCGCGCCGCCTGATGATGGAACGTATTGGTCGCCAACTCCCTTTCTCCGCAGACTCTCTGCAAAAGCGTGCCAGGCACGATATCGACAATGTGCGCCAAGTGATTGCGCGGAGCATTCTGGGCATGCTGCATGTCGCTGTCCCATTCGCGCAACAGGTCCTGATAGAGAGTTCCCCCCATCACCGCGTTCAGAACCTGCAGCCCTCTGCAGATCGCAAATACAGGCTTGTCAAGCTGCAGCATGCGCTCCAACAGCAACTGCTCCATCCGGTCCCGGACAGGAGACACCTCGCCGAGTCCCAGGCGCGGTTCTTCTCCGAACATCTGCGGCGCGATATCCTCACCGCCTGTGAGCAGAAGTCCATCCAGTTGCGCCGCCATGTCGTCGACAGCCTCCTGGGAAGCGGTCAGCGGCAACGCCATCGGCAGTCCGCCGGCCTCATAGATCCCCTCTGTATAGTCTTGGCCGACAAAGAGACCCGGAAGATTATTTCTTAGATAGTGGTATACTGTAACGCCAATCAACGGACGCACGACCGATCTCCTCTCCTATTGCCGCAACCGACAACTGTTGCCGCACCACACGCCAGTTGCCGTTGCGCACACCCGTCTCCACAAATGCATACCAGCCGCCGCGCCGCCCGCATGCTGCAGCATCGCACACCAGTTGCCACAATCGCACATCAGTTGCCGCATCGCACATCAGTTGCCGCATCGCACATCATGCCTCTGTCACTCATGGCCCCAACTGGCCAGATACCGTTTCTGTTCCTGCGTCAATTCATCAATCGCGACTCCCACCGCCAGCAAGCGCCTGCGCGCGACTTCCTCGTCGATGTCACGGGGCAGCTCATGCACACCCGCCGGCAAATGCTCCTTCATCACATAGTCCAAAGCCAATGCCTGCAGCGCGAACGTCATGTCCATGACCTCCGCGGGATGACCGTCTCCAGCGGCAAGGTTGACGAGTCTTCCCTGTGCCAGCAGATACACTCTGCGCCCATCCGCAAATACAAACTCCTCCACGTTGGGCCGCACCGCATTCACCTGCTGCGCGCGGGTCCGCAAGTCGGGAATGCTGATCTCCACGTCAAAATGGCCGGCGTTCGCCAGTATCGCCCCCGATTTCATCGCATCGAAATGCGGCCCGGTGATGCAATCCCTGTTGCCGGTCACGGTTATGAAGAAGTCGCCGATGCAAGCAGCCTCTGCGATCGGCATCACAGAATGACCGTCCATGATCGCTTCGACCGCTTTAATGGGGTCTATTTCGCAGACGACCACCTTGGCGCCGAGCCCACGGGCCCTGAGGGCAACGCCTTTCCCGCACCACCCGTAGCCGATGACAACCACCGTCGTGCCTGCGACCAGGAGATTGGTCGTGCGCATGATCCCGTCCCACACGGATTGGCCCGTTCCATAACGGTTGTCAAAGAGATACTTGGAGTATGCGTCGTTGACTGCGATCATGGGAAATTGCAGGACGCCCTGCTGAGCCATGGCGCGCAGTCGCAATATGCCCGTCGTCGTTTCTTCGCAGCCGCCTGTAATTTCAGCGAGTTGGCCCTTGCGATCGCGGTGGAGCGTCGATACGAGATCTCCGCCGTCATCGATCACAAGCTGCGGATGAAAATCCAGCGCAGCCTGAATATGACTCGCATATTCCTCCGCAGTGGCGCCATGCCAAGCGTAGGCGACGACGCCGTCATGCACCAGCCCGGCCACGACATCGTCCTGCGTGGACAGCGGATTTGATGCGACAACCGCAACCTCCGCACCGCCTGCCTGGACAACCTTCGCCAAGTACGCCGTTTTCGCCTCCAGATGCAGGCAGATCACCACGCGCTTTCCGGCGAACGGCCGCTCACGCGCAAACTGTTCTTCAAGACTGCGCAGAAGCGGCATGCGCTCCCGCACCCACGCGATCTTGCGCAAACCCTGCGGATGAAGCTCATAATCGCGGATGCGCGAATGCCCTATGGCCTGTGTCCGTGTCGTTGTATGCTCACTCAACGCGTATGAGCCACCTTCCCGATGAATCAAATCGTTCGTCAAGCTTTAGATTACTATGTTTTACGCCAAAGGTATAGCGAAGGCTACCATCCCGCATACATCGTCAACAGATAAATCGCGGGCGGCAGGGCAAATAGGGCGTAGAGGATGCCGCGCAACCACATCGCGCCCGCCGTCTCCTCAGTCTGACCCCGCTCCCCGTCTGCGAGTCCATCTCCAACCCGCTTCCTGATCCCGCCCGGATTCCGTTCGGGAGTCCTGTCCGAGGCAGCGCCGTCATCTTCGGCAAACACGCTTCCCACAGCGATCAGCCATACCAGAACGCCGCCCGCCAGTTCCAGCGGCGCCAACCCAGCGCCCACAAACCGATACATCGCGCCCGTCCACCACATGTTCAGCAGACTGAAGCCATAGGCGGCCAGAATCGTCAGACGCAGCACACGTTCCGAGAGCATCATCTCCACCCCCCAGTCGAAAATCGGTTGAGAAGCAAGGCGCACACGAAAACAAGCAGGAATGCAGTCATCAGCCCGACCGCCACCGTCCGTTTGGAAAACACCTGAGGCATCAGGAGCAGGTTGCGCAAATCGGTCAATTGGCCCGCCAGCATGAACGCCAGAACCGCGCCGGGCGAAAACAGCGTGGTCAGGCTGGCCGCCACGAACGCGTCGGCTTCAGAGCAGAGGGACAGTACACTGCCAAGCCCCATCAGCAACAGAATAGACCACACAGAGTGCTGCGTGAATCCGGTGACCGCGCTCATCGGCCATAAGCCTTGCGCCACAGCCGCCAGCAGGGCGCTGGCTACAAAAAAGGGGCCAACCGCAAACAGTTCGCCCGCCGAGTGGTCGGCGGCGTGCCTCCAGGCCGCGAAACCATGCCTTCTTGGCTTCGCATGGGAGTCGGCCTCCCATTTTTCGGTGAGAGTTCCCTCCCCAAATCGGACCACGAAGCCAGCGGCAATCGCGATGACGAACGCGCCCCCCGCTCTCCACAACACCCATGACCACTGTTGATGAAACGCCGCAAATGTGGAGAGCAAAGCAATCACGTTGACGGTGGGCGTGCCGAGCGCAAACGTAAATGCAACAGACTCGCCCACGCCTTTGCGGCGCATGGTGCGGGCCACCGGAATCGTTCCACAGTCGCAGACAGGCAGAAATAATCCGAGGACGCCGGCTGTCACCCGGCCGCCCAGCGAATCCGACAGAAACGCGGACAACCCGTTTGCGCCTACAAATGAATCGATCAGCGCCGACAGGGCGACTCCAATCACGATAAAAGGAAATGCCTCCCACACAATGCTCTGGAACAGCGTCTTGACCATTTGGACGTGTGAAGCGTACTGCACATGGGATGACTCATAGAGTCCGATCGCAAGGATGCAGAGGACGATCAGACCGGCTAACGTTATCGTCCTGAGTTTTGCTCCTACCACAGCGCCGTGAGTCAATGCCGACCCGCCTCTCTGAACTGAAGTGACCAGTTTGTACACCCTATTCAGAGATCGGACAACTCATGCCACCCGCAGGCCGTCGTAGTCCACCCTCAATCCACCCGCAACCCTTCCTTTCACACCCGTCAGTCATCCATCCTTTGCTTCTTCCGGATCGTCTGAAAACATTGAACCGTTTGCTTGACGCTCATGCCGTTCGGCAACCCTCCGGCACACGGCGGCCAGCCGCCGCCACAACCCATCCGCGCCCATACCGAACGCGGAACTGTTGCCCATGGAGCAGGCCGACAAGCGTCCTTTGGGTTTTGTCCCCGCATGGTAACCAGCCAGACATACCGAGGCGCCCCATTCCCACGGCAAATCTTAAGGCGAATCGCCCCACATCCTCTGTCACTTATGCTTGACTACGGTTTGCAGTGCTTGAACGGGGTTCCCTGTTTGCCGCAGTTGGTTGACCTGCGTCCCTTCTTGCCAAGCCATGATGGTCTGTGGGCTAAAGCTTGTTGCATTGGCATCTGTGCTGTTAACGACAATGACGCCATGTTTGTTTGGAGCTGGCAGCATATGCGTGTGAAGATAAGAAACGATGTTTTCTGCAACCTGCTTCACCTGAGCGTTCGGGTTCATGGTGTAATAACGAATTTGAATCGTCCAATTTCCCTCGTGCCACACATATCTTGCATGACCCATGCCCGCGCTTTCTCTGGCGGTAATGCCATTCCCCAAGTTCACCATCGGACTACCCGGACCTACCCCGTTTCCCCCTTGAATACTTGCAATCCGATTCGCTGCTTCGGCGGCGGTGGGATAGGACTTCGTGGAAATCAAGTTGTTACCTTGACTTGCCGCGCTGCTGGCTTGGAATTGCTTTGGATAAGGTTTGTCAGGAACCAACCTCGAGCCATTCCAAGTATAGGTAATTGTAACCGGCGTTCCAGTTGGATTGGCAAAAGAATCACTCTTCCTGTAGACAGGATAAGTAACAGCAATGCCCTTTCCGGCAGCTTTGGCACTTGTGATCTCCAAGCTTGGTTTGGCTGTGTCGGTCCCTAAATATCTGCCATTGAGAAAGAAGAATACACGTTGATTGTAGCCATTCTGCGACTGTGCAGCCACCGCAATCCACGCCGTCAATATACTACCCGAGGCGGTTTTCACAGTCGCATTCGGAGTTGTCCCATTCACCGAGTAGCCCTTGTTTTTGATCCACGCGATTTCACTGGTGTAATGAGAATGTGATGCGACTGCGACTCCTGGTTTAGTACCGAAGCGCGTGTGATGCACTTCATACCCGACATAACTGCCAAAAAACACTAACACCGAGACTACAGCCGCAGATGTCTTGATCATTGTCATTCCCCTTTTCGTTTTCTGAATACGAGTATGTTCCATGGCTTGTTCAATGCTGTGCCAAATATCCGCACGCTCATTTGGAGGCAGTTTAATTTCGGATAGGATTGGATAATCCTCGAAATGATCTCTATCGCGCGTCAAGGGGGATCGCCTCCCTGTAATTCGAGTTGAATATCTCACGCAACTTAGTCATCGCTCTTTGGTCGGTTTTTTTCACTTTGCTTTCTGACCAACCCAGAATTTCAACCATTTCTTGAACGGAATAATTCTGCAAGTGACGAAGAACAAATACTTGTCGATAAGACTCCGGGACTTTGGAAAGCGCGTCTTGCCACATCATCATGCTTTCAACTTTGTCGGACGAGTCATCGACTGATTCAGTCACTCGGTTCTGAGCCAGCCATTTCCGTTCAGTCCGTTTCTTCCTGAATTCACTGTACATGTAATTTCTGGCGATACTCATCAACCAAGTGCGCGGACTCGAATTTTTCCGAAATATCCCCCATGACTGAAAGGCGCGCAGGAACACTTCCTGAACAACATCGCTTGCAGCCGTCGAATCGCCAAGGGTGAGTCGAGCGAATCGGTAGACATCATCAGCATATAGCTCATATAACGAACGTATCGCTTCCTTGGCATTGGCGTCGGCTCTCACCCGAAATTCACCACCTCATCTCCTTGCATGGATTAGACGCATTGGGAAGCGATTTGGGGACACTCACGTCCAAATTTCTTTTGAGGGGGATTGTAAGAAGCCCGCGCGCCAAACACCAGATCGTGGAGCATACACATGCTCCCGAACCATGATTGACCGACGTGCAGTTCCGTGTATGCGACATATTCCAAATGGAGTCCCCAATAATGACAACAACGAGGACAGGCTTTTTCGTCAGCAACATCTATGCCATCAACAATCCTATAACCATTTGGAGGATGCGAAAAATATTCCTTGTCTATAGATTCTGATAATAACTTGACTCTTGCAAATTTGCGATGGCAAG
>JAJYTO010000180.1 GCA_021793015.1 Bacillota bacterium | reverse complement strand
CGATCTCGTGGAACAGGATGCGCAAATCTGAGGAAGCGCGCGCTTCCCATATATTTTTCCGTCCTCTCATCTTTTGTACTCTCAGACCTGGATGACGTGGGTTACGTCGGAATCGCTTCAAAGCCGCAATAATGGCCTTCCGTTCAATTCTCGTTAGTTTTCGCGCATTGCACTTAAATTCATCAGAAAAGTGGATTTTAATCACCAAAGAGATCCTCCGGAGAATGGTATTCATGCACTCGTCCGGCCTTGATATCCTCCAAACCCCGTTCGATGCTTTCCTCCCATTCTGATTCCGTCATATAGTGCTTCCCCGCGATCATCCATTCTCCGCCACGACGAACCCAAGAGATTGAGTCTCCTTCTTTCAGCCCAAGCGACTCCAAGACTGCCTTTGGCACCGTCGTCCTTCCGTGGACAATCTTCGTTTTCGCCATAATCATCACTCCCCCTTCCCCTGACAACGCATGCATGAGAGCCTTTATGCATAACATCGCGAACGCATGTTAATGAGGCTGTATTGTCTCCACACGGTAGGACGCGCTGCCAATATGGAGCGTGTCGGGCGCACTCTGCACGCCGTTTGCGTAAAGCACCACTGTGCGGATGGTCCCTCCGGCCAACTGATGCAGGTGGATGTCGTACAGGGCAAAGCGATGGAGTGTGCGCTCCTTGGTGGACTGGTTTCCCCGCTTTCCCCCATTATACGTCACACCCATTGCAGCGTACAGAGGAACGTTTGCGTGGGCCGATTTGCCGCATGTTGCGCACCGCCGCGCCCCACCCGCACACATCAGCGGGTTTCTCGTTCCATTGTTCCCAATGCGATGCGCGTGATCGCCGGATCGAACTGCGCGCCCTTGTTCGCTGCCACATGCGCCTGCACCTCGTCGTCTGTCCACGCCCGCTTGTACGTGAGGCGCGCCCGCAATATCGACCGCACACTCAGCGACAGTTGGGCGTATCCAGCGATCCATCGCACTGATTTCGAGTATTTCTGCTCGCTGGTCATCATTCTCCAAATCTTCGATGGATCCTCAGTATCGGCCATCGTGCTAGCTTCCACGGTTGGATGGAAGACCTGAAAATACTTCGGCCAAATCAATCTCAATCGCTCCGTTCAGCAACGGGATCGTGTCCGTGGAACCATGCAGAGCCAATTCGTATTTGTCATTTTGCAATCGGTACACTTCGACTCGCACATTTGGACCCAGAATGTCAATAATCCAGTACTCGGATATTCTGGCGCGTTCATATTGATTCAGCTTACGATTACGGTCAACTCTCCAGCTCGAAGGCGACAGAATTTCCGCTATCCACTTCGGCGTTTCCTTAATCTTCGATGTATTTTCAACAGGATTGCACAAAATCATCAAGTCGGGCTGAACCACGTTGTATGAGTCGTCATCGGATACGGCGATTCCCGGACACGCCAAGTCCAAGGGCGCCCCGACAACACGGCAAGGATGATCGATGCGGCGCAATTTATTGCGTATTTCTGTGAGCAATCCGGTGCTTGCCTCTTGATGCGCATCAGTGGGCGCAGCGAGAGCATAAGGAATGCCATCCACGAGTTCCCAGCGCCCCTCCCACTGATCGCGTTCGTCAATGGTGTATCTGCGATTTGGCTCTGGACGAACGCTCACTGTTCCATCCGCCTCCTTGTCACTGAACCACTGCGCGTGGCAACCAACGCTGCTATCATGGTCAACGCCAATTATACCGCTGCGTGACGAACCATGATACATGCGCCCGCCAATGGGCAAGCCCGGAAGGCTGCACACACATCCCCCTGCCCATATCGGTCCCGGCCCACTGCACCCTTCGCTGCAAATATAAACCGCGCGGCACGGTTACCGCGGTCCACGGCCTGCGCCAGTCCCGAGCTGTCAGAACGATTTCAAATAGGCATACTCGGACGCCGCCACCGCATTTTTCTGGATCAGTTTTACGTATGCCGCGCGCTGTTTTGCGCCCTGACCAAGCGCCTGATCGTCAAGCGCAGTGTCAATCATGTACAGATTGACCGCCGCCTGGTCGCGATGCGATTTCAGCAATGGGTTCATCACCTGGAGCGACTGGCGATATCGGTGCAGCAAATAATCGGCGGTGCCGAGATACACCTGCATCGACGCATCCTCTTTCAAGATGATGCTGTCAGGAAACAGCGTTTTGTTGACAATACTCTCTCGTTTGTGATAGACCGCGTAAAAGTGCAGTACCTTATGCAACTCATGAAGACCAAGTGAAGGGTTCGTCTTCAACTGTTCCGCGCCGTACCACATGGTGATGCCAAGCAGATTGCGCAGGTCAATCTGTGAGAAATGGGCGTCGTGATACGCCTTCTCGGCCCATGCGGCGGCGCGGCTGTAATGATGGAGTTGAAAAGCGATGAGCGACGCTTCGGATTGCACCGTGGGATCCCACGGCGCGCCGCCCTGCGCTGCCTGCGCGTATCGCCAGGCTGTCGCATAGAGCGCCGTGTCGTGCGTGCTCGCTGCGTTTGCGACGTAGTACTGGCTCAGCGCCAGTTGCGCGTGCACGGCATATGGCGCCAGCACGGACGCCGCGCGGACATCCGCGATGGCGGCCTGAGGATTCTGGGCGGCCGAGTTCGCCTGCGCAGCGTTCATGGCAATCTGCGAAGCCCCGAGCGTGAAGCCAAAGAGGACGCAGAACCCTGTGACAGCCGTCAACGCGACCAGGCCCGCGCGTTCAACGAGGACTCCCGGGCGCGCTGCGAAGACGCCTGAAGCCGCCGTCCGCGTGCTGGACGTGGAAAATGTTGATGGGCCATCTTCCGTCGCCGCCGACGTCTCCCCGCTCCCGGGCGATGATTCGGGCAACTCGGACAGGCCCACCGCGACGGCCAGCCAAGCCCAAAAGGTATATTGGTAATATCCAAATGCAAAGTCAAAGTCAAACAGCGAGTGCGCCCACAACACAGCGGCGCCGAGCGCAAAGCCCAGGACAAGGTTGCGCCGCGTTGGACTGCTCCCCTTTCGCACGTAGCGCACGATCCGGAGCGCGATGGCGCAAAGGAGCCCGAAATACAGTGCAAGCCCTATGACCCCGCCGTTTAGCAGTTGATCAAAGAAAGTGCTATGTACCTGCCTCGACCAGTAGGGGAGCGTCTGGAAGGCCTGGAATTTGGCATTCCACGTTCCGCCGCCGCTTCCGAAAATCGGAGAATTGAGCCACATGCGAAGCGCATTTCCATAGTAGTAGAAACGTTCCTGCAAACTCACGCTGGCGAAGGATATCGACTGTATGCGCGCGACAATCGCAGTGGAAGAGTGCAAGAAGTGATGGCGCAACACGAAAAATGCGCCCGCGACCGCCAACAGTGTGACGGCAGCCGTGATTATTGCGTTTTTCTTCTTCATATGTCGCGTTCCCAGGTACGCGTCGGCAACGGCAAGCAGAACGCAGCCCACGAGGGAGACGACCAGCGCCAGGAAGAAATACGCCGCATTCCCGTGATCCAACGCCTTTATGCTCAGAAATCCAACGATTCCGCCAATGACCAGAGCGGCCAGACTTCGCAGCAGCATCCGCCCGGCATGCTGCCTGTCACCCCGGAACACTATGACAAGCATCGCGGCAACGGCGACCAGGGCCACCACCCACACCGCGCGGGACTGACTCGCCAAGACCGCGGCCATGGCGATCATCAAAGCCAGGGAACCGAGCGCGGGCTTCCAGCGCGCAGCGAAGATGTTGCCCTTGCGCGGTTGCGTCCCCCCATCTCTGACAACCTGCTGCGCAAGCGTCACATACGCGGCGACGCCCGCGCCAAGTTCAAATGCGCCAAATGTGTTATGGTACTCAAACACCGAGGCCAGCAAGTGGTTGCCATAGACGGCGGACACTGCGGTCCATAAATTGACGCCCGCGCCCATGCCGAAGATATAGAGAGCGATCCCGATCAGGGCAACGGCAATGGGCATCCATTGAACAATCAGATGCGCGTATCGCTTGGACAGCATGAACAGCGCCAGAGCAGTGATTTCGCCCGACGTTATTTCGATGGAACTCGACACGGAGACCGCCCACAGGTTCGTCAGCGCCGTGTAGAATGCGAACAAAATCACCCACGTGTCCGGGGATTGAACGTTCAGTTCGATGCGACGATAGCTAAAAGCAATCAGACAAAGAAGACCTACAATGCCAGCCGCGATGGTGTACGCAGGCGCGAAAAAAAGGGCGGTGAACCATGGCGCCACAAGCAGAATAGCCATATTGAGCAGAAGGGCCGCCACCGCCCGCCAGGTGACGCGCGTCGACACGGTTTCCGGCAGCGCGAGCTCGTTGACCCAAGGCTGTATTACCGACACTTCACTACCTCCCTGTGCTTGTCCCTCGCTTGAACAATCCTTTATAGAGTAGCAAGAATATATGAGATTAGCAATAAAATCGAAAGGCCGAAGGCCGACATCACAGGACTGAACAAGCGAACAACCCGCAGGACAGAAACAAAAAAAGAGACTGCCGAGGGTTTCTCGACAGTCTCCGCAGGATGCGCGCCTTCTTGCGTCGGCGCCCCGTCGTTTCCTGACTACCAGGATAGCGTGCCAACGTTGGTGTTGCCCGTGGTCGTGTTGACCTGAACCGGGGAACTCGGGTTGGCTGTCACGTATACATCGGTGTACACGCTGGCTGCGACGGTCGTAAGGTATCCCTTGCTGTTCGTAAGGAAGTTCGCCGTCAAGCTGTTGGACGGCAGAGCGGTGATCGCTGGTTGGGCCTGGCCAACTGCAGTCGAGCCCGAGCCCTGCTTCACATATGCACTCACACTGCCCGCCGCGAAGGTCAAGGTAAACTGACCCTTGCTGTTGGTATACACGTTGAAATTGGATCCAGGCGTGCCTGTGGTCGGCACCGTTCCGTACGCGACGCCCGGCACATTGACAGACGAGTATCCCAAGGAATCCCCGCTCGGCAACGTTGAACTGGTCAGAGGGAACAATGGGAACGGCGTCGGCATCGATGTGTACGTGGTGCCGACCGACTCGTTCTGTTGCAGCGTTTGTCCGTTCACCTGAGTGATCCACAGGTCGCTGTTCGATCCGTCGGACGCCACCGTGGCCAAGCTGTTCGGCACCGGATTGCCGTTGGCGTCTTCCAGTGTGAAGGTCACCGTTTCCGTTTGCCCTGGATTGATCGATGATGCTTGCGGGCTCAGGGTCGCCACCTGCACAGGGGCTCCGCCAGTGAAGGTGGGAGCTGCGGTCGCCTTCGCCGAATTGCTCGTGAACGTGAAGTTCGCCGTTCCCGTGCTCGTGGAGTTGACGCCCACATTGACAGCATCGATGAGAGGACCACCACTCGAGCCCAATGAATTGCCCAAGTCACTAGGTTGGGTGAAGCTGTCCACAGAGGTCGCCGAGGGTAGCTTCACGGCTGTCCCAGGTGAGGATATCGTCGCGGCGGTCGGTGCTCCGGACGAATTGAAGGTGTACACGACCGACTCCGTACCGATCTCCACGTTGTTCACCAGAACTTTGTAGGTCTGCGTCGAACTGCCTCCCGCGCTTACATTCGTGGTCGGTTGCAATGTGACCGTCACCGAGGTCGGGTCATTCGGCAGTCCACCGGTGCCGCCCATCGAAACCCCGTCAATGCTAGTAATGTCGCCGCCCGTTGTCCCGGTCACCGTATAGCTGACCGACGCATTCGGATTGCCGTACAGATAGTCGCCCGGCAAGGAATTGTACGCCGCGATCTCGAGGTTGCCGCCGCTGATCACGTTGTACTGTGTGCTGGGCAAGGTGGTCACCGGGCCCGCATTGTTAGTGAAGGAGAGCGCCTGCTGATTGCTCGTCGACACGCCCACGGAGGTAATCGAGGACGAAGACCCCGCAAAGTTGAGGTAGATTGGTGATCCGAGTTGGGTCCCGACTTCTCCGTTTTGCACCGTCCACAGCGAGAATTGACCGTTGGTTATTCCCGAGCCTGTCAGAGTGACGCTGAAGGCGCCCGACGAATTCGTCGTGACCACCGTGCCGTACGGAGCGCCAGACGAGGACACCAGCGCGCCCGGTGCCGGTACAGCGTTCGGGAACGCCGTGGTCGTGCTTCCGTTCACGTAACTGCCGACGTCATTGCTCGAGACCAGCAACTGCGCGTTTGCAACCGGGTTGCCCAGCGCATCCTGCAAGGTGCCGGTCACGGTGACATTGGTGTTGTTGCTGGCCTGCCAAGCCGAAGTCGTCGACGATCCAGTCCCGCTGGTCACGTTCGTGGCCGACAGGTTGGCGACCGAGCTTGCGACGCCAGTCTGGCCCCAACTGATATACGTGCTGACCGGACTCAGCGAGCCGGATGTGGCTGTGACCACGGCTGGGGAACCGGACGTGGAGGTCTGATCGCTGTTCACGTACACGGTCGCCTGGCCTTGGCTGTCGGTGGTGACGGTGGCAGTTCCGGAAGACGAGAACGTCTGTCCCTGCGCGTTCGAGAAGAAGGCGCCTGCGCCGCCCGTCAGCGCGAAGCTCACCGACGCGTTCGCCTGCGGTTGTCCGTTCAACAAGGGAAGCGTCACCGTCACGGGCACTGCCCCCGCCGCTTCATTGCTCACCGAAGACACAGCCGTCATATACGGACTGCCAGATGACGCAAACGGCGTGATCGCCATCGAGTATGCGTTCATGAACGTCAGGTACGCGGTGGAATCCGTGATGCTCGACCCGCTTTGCGTGTACGGCGCCTGGTATTGCAGCGTGTACGACGCCGCCACGCCCGACGGAACCGCCAACTGCGCGGTGGCATTGCCCGATGCGTCCGTCGGAATCTGGTAGGAATAGCCGTTGGAGATCGATGAGCCGGACAGAGTCTGTCCATTGCTCGTCACGGTCGGCTGGCTGCCCCCCATGACCATCAATGTCAGGTTCACGCCCGTCACGGGATTGCCGTAGGCGTCCGTCAGAGTGGCGGTCGCCGACACCGAAGACCCGTTCGAAATGGCCGGGCTGGCCGCCGTGCCCGTACCCGCCGTTTGACCCGCCAGTGTGATGCTGCCCAGTTTCGGCGCCGTCGACACTTGCGATTGCTTCAGCGTCCATGTCTTGCCGTTGTACGTGTTCGCCACATTGACGGCCTTCAGCGCATTGTTCAGGTAGTAGATCGGCATGAACGTCGTCATGACGCCCG
>JAJYTO010000179.1 GCA_021793015.1 Bacillota bacterium | reverse complement strand
CCGTTCTCCCTGAGTGGTATGATATTCCCGAAGCCACCGCGGCGGCCGTGCGGACGGCGAGACGCGAAGGGAGACGGATCGTCGCCGTCGGCACGACAGTCGCGCGCGCGCTCGAAGGCATGTGGAGCGAACGCCGTAAGATTGCGGGCTGCTCCGGTTGGACCCGCCATCTTGTGACGCCGGACGCGCCTCCGCAGATCGTCACGGCCCTCGTCACCGGCATGCACGACAATCACACGAGCCACCTTGCGTTGTTGTTGAGCTTTGCAGAGCGGTCGCTGCTGGAGCGGGGGTACGCGCAGGCGATCGAGCGCGGGTACGAGTGGCACGAATTCGGTGATGTAAGTCTCGTGATCCGCGCCGATTCCGCGAATCCAGATTAGGATCGCCAGTCGGTCAGATCACACGCCGCAAGCAAGGGAGACTCCGCCATGGAACAGACGCCGCTCGCCGCCCCCGGTGGATCGGATCGCATCGCAATCCTGAAAGACATCGCGCAGACTCTGAATGAAGCCACCAGCGTGTCGGCGGCGATGGATCAGTTGCTGCCGCGGCTGGTCGCCATTCTGGGGCTGCACAGCGCGTGGGCGTTCCGTTACGACGAGAGCCGACGCACTTTCCACGACATCGCGCATACGGGACTGCCGCCTGCGCTCAGTGAACGAAACTGTCAGCCGCTGCGCGACGGCTGGTGCGAATGTCAGGAACAGTTCGCCGCCGAGAGACTCGACCGCGCCGTGAACATCGTCAAATGCAGTAGACTCGACCATGCTCTGGGAGACAAGCGCGGGCTGGTTTTCCACGCCAGCGTTCCGCTGCGCGGAAAGCGGCGCGCGCTCGGCATTCTCAATGTCGCCGCCACGGGGCGGGCGCTGTTGTCGGAAGACATGCTGGCGCTGCTCTCGGCGATCGGACATCAACTCGCCATCGCCCTGGAGCGAGACGACAGCCTGCAGACTGTGACCGCGCGCGGCGAACAGTTTCGCGACCTGCTGCCGCTGGGCCAGCAACTCTTTGCACTGCGGGAAAGGATGGACATTTATCAACGCGCCGCCGACATCGCGACGGAGTGTTTCGGCTTTCCCATCGCGGGCGTGATCGCCATGCGCGGCGTCGACGGCGAGATTTTAGCCCTCTCCGAAGTCAGCCCCGAACGCGGTTTTGCAGCGCAGACTTGCTACTCTTATTGGAGCGACGAGGAAATCGCGCAGGCACGCCGAGTCGTTACGCCCCATCTGCTCGCCGACGCCTGCAGCAGCCTGTCCGCCTGCATCGGCGATACGGGGTTGTATCTATATGCGGAGAGTTCGTCGCTGGGCGCTTTTTCCGAGACGGACGCGCAAATTCTGCAAAGCCTGGCGACATACGTCGCCGCCGCTCTGGACAACGTCGAGTTGCACGCCGAGATGACTCAGGCCGCGGCCTGGTCGGAACGCAGGCAAATCGCCGCCGATCTGCATGATTCCGTCAATCAGCGGCTATTCTCCGCCGCGCTCTTGACCAAGGCCGCGTTGCTCGCATTGCCTGACCAGGCCGATGGCGCGGTGCAGGCGCTCAAACGCGTCGCGTCACTGCTGCAGGAGAGCCAACAGGAGATGAAGACGGTCGTGTCCACGCTGCGCGAACGCGAAGCGCCTCCGCTGACGCTCGGCGCGTACATGCGCGAACAGGCGCACCGTCTCACGCTGCAAGGCGGTCTGCGCGCCAGAGTGCACATTGAGAAGGAACCGGATCTGTCGCGCCAGGAGTTGGAGCAGCTTTGCAGAATCATTGACGAGGCGCTGCAAAACACCATGAAGCACGCACACGCAGATCATGTGTGGATGAGCGTGTATGAAGACGACGGCGTCCTGAAGTTGATCATAGAAGATGATGGGCGCGGTTTCCTCCCCCGTTCTGCCGAAGACGCGGGGATCGGGTTGTCCTCCATGATGCAGCGGGCTGCGGCTGTCGGCGGGGAATTAGGAATCACATCGAACCCCAGCGAAGGAACACGGGTGACGTTTTCCAGATCCGCACCATAGGCGGACATGCGACGCGGCGCGCCAGTGCGGATCAGCCCAGTTTTCCGGGTCCGCATGCCCATCTGACGTCCATAGCCGGCAAACTGCGGATGCGAACGCGACCTGTCATTCAGGCCGACGGCCTGTTCAGAGAAGGGTGGATACGCATGACGGAACCGATCCGGCTGCTGATCGTTGATGACCATAAAATGGTCCGTGAAGGCTTGCGGGCATTTTTTCAATTCGCAGAGGACATCCTCGTCATTGGAGAGGCCGACACTGCAGCAGGCGCCCTGCAGATGACCCGGACGCTGGCGCCCGACGTTGTTCTTATGGATCTGGTGCTTGGCCAGGCGAGCGACGGCATTGACGCCATAGCGGCAGTCGCCAAAGACCACCCGCAAGTGCACATGATCGCGCTGAGCTCATACACCGACAGCGATCGCATCATTGCCGCAATCAAGGCCGGGGCCCATGGCTTCCTGCAGAAAACAGTGGAACCGGACGAATTGCTCGGCGCCATCCGCCAAGTCGTGACGGGAAAGATCGTGCTGGAACCGCTGGCCCTCGCCGCACTGCGCGAAAGTACGGCGAAAGCGCGCTCCGAACCGCTTCCTGCGCATCCTGACGCCGCTCAATCCGGTATGGGCGACGCTGCTGCGCCTGAACCGCTCACGCCGCGCGAGCGCGATGTGTTGAACTGTCTTTCCAAAGGTCTCGCAAACAAACAGATTGGGACCGAACTCGGAATTACCGAGAAGACCGTGAAAGTCCATGTCAGCCACATTCTTGCCAAACTCGGCGTATACGACCGTACGGGAGCGATCCTGGCGGCCGCCAGATTGAAGTGGATCGATCTCTCGTAAACCGTCTCTCTGACACTGCACCCCGTAGCGCCCCTTCATGAGATAGAATTAAAGTCCATGACCATCACGCACCCGTTGACTGTCGACCGCATACATGCGCACTTCCTGCTCCCCCGGCCTGGGCGCTTTATCATATGAATGCGTCGATGATCGTTTGCGAATCGATTGTCTCTCAACCGGCACACGGACAGTGGTGTGCCGCGGGTGCAGAATAGCGCAGATTTTATGGGCGCGCAAGGCGTTTGAGAACTGAAATTAAGGTATACTGACAGTATCGGATCATTAGGCCAGAGGAGATGATTCTCGTTGTCTCTACCGCATTCTATTCTTCAACAGGTCGATTCTTTGTCTGAGGAAGCCCGCCACGAATTGATCCGGTATTTGCTTGGCAAGGATGAAGACCTCGATTATTACCGCATGTTGGACCAGTCGCTTCTCACTGAGTGGGATAACGACAAGGATGACATCTATAATGATTATTGAACGCGGAGACATCGTCCTCATCCGCTTCCCATTTGCGGATGCCTCGGCGTTCAAGCGCCGTCCCGTTTGTGTGATTTCTGATGAATCATTTAACCGTCGGTTTCAGAGCCTTATTGCCGTCATGATCACCTCGCAAAGCCATCCTGAGCGATTGGAGTACGCCATTTCCTCTTGGAGACAGTCGGGCTTGGCCTTGCCTTCCTACATCCGACTCACACGCTTTTTCTCGACAGACAATGCTTTTGTGTACCGCTCTCTCGGACGGTTGCCGGATGCTGAGATGCAGATTGTAATGCGCCTGATTCGTGAATTCCTATGAAATGCGACGAGATTGAGCCAAGAGACTGAGCACGCCGTCCCGACACTCTCATCGTCACGGCTGCCGATCGAGCGCTTCCCTGTATTCGAGTTAGTCTTTCTGATCGCCCCTGGCGATCGGACTGTCTGGATACGAACACCAGTCGCTGTAACTGCCCGCGTACAGTTTTGCTTTGACGCCCAGACTGCGCAGAGCCAGCACATCGGTGCAGGCCGTCACGCCAGATCCGCAGTACACCACAATCTCACGGCCATCCAGAAGCGGAGCGAAACGCTCCCGCAGCCTGGTTTCCGGATCGTCTCCGCCGATCAGCGCCGCGGTGTCTTCCCAACTGAAACAGACCGCTGAGGGAATGTGCCCCGGCACGGGATCAATCGGCTCGTATTCACCGCGATAGCGGGGCAGGGCGCGCGCATCGACGAGGTGGCCCGCCGAAGGCGCCGCGCTGACCAGGCGGCGAATCCCTGCGTAATCCACGACGAGATCGCTCCGCGGACTGCGCCGCGCCGACAGATGGCCGCGGGCGCTGGCTCGCTGCTTCCCGATCGCAGCCTCAGGATGCGCCGCGCCCGTCGCGAGCGGATAGCCGGCGGCCCGCCACGCCGTAATTCCACCCCGCAACACCGCGGCGTGCTCATGGCCAAAATAGTTCAACAGCCACCACAGACGCGGCGCCATATCGCCATGCTCATCGTAAGCGATCACCCGAGTCTCATCCCGGACCCCCACTCGCTCCAGGAACGCGGAAAATGTCTTCCCGTCGGGCAGCGGATGGCGTCCGCCGTGGATTTTCACTGGTCCTGACAGGTCCTTTTCCAGATGGGCGTACGCGGCGCCAGGGATATGGCCCGACTGATAGGCCGTAAAGCCTGCCTCAGGCTCCCCCAGCCGAAACCGGCAATCCATGATCGCGATCTCGGCGCCGGCACCCTGTTCCTGCAGCCAGAGCGGCGTCACAAAAGCACTCTCAAAAACACTCCCACCCAAAGTCTCCGCCTCCACCGCCATACATTCACAACCTTGATACAGAGTACATCATCCGCCGTCTGTCCGCACTCCGGCGGCGGTCATTCACTATTTCTCATTCAGGCCAAACCCATTGCCCGCAAGCGAACCAGACGGCGCTGTGATATAACTGTGATATAACTAGGATGGTATCGCCATGGCGCTCCGCGCCGCCAACAACCGGGAAGAAAATTCGCCTGCGGCGATTTTCCGGGATGGTATCGCCAGTTCACCACGGGGAGGTTCCTTTCGGCATGAACGAACGCATCGACCGCTACCTTAGCAGTCATTACCAGCGCCGCCTGGACGAATTGAGCGCATTTTTGCGCATTCCCAGCATCAGCGCGCTGTCGGAACATAAACATGACATGAAACAGGCCGCCGACTGGGTTGCCGGACAGTTGCGCCAAGCAGGCGCAAAAAATGTGGAGGTTCACCGGACAACGGGCAATCCGGTCGTTTACGGAGACTATGTACATACGCCCGGACACCCCACGGTGCTCGTCTACGGCCACTATGATGTGCAGCCTGTGGATCCCCTGAATCTCTGGGAATCAGCGCCGTTTGAACCAAGTATTCGCGATGGAAAACTGTATGCGCGGGGCGCCTCCGACGACAAGGGACAGGTATTTATGCACATCAAGGCGCTCGAAGCCATTCTGGAGAGCGGAGAACAGCTCAGTGTAAATCTCAAATTCTGTATCGAAGGCGAGGAGGAAATCGGCAGCCCGCATCTGCCGGAATTCGTGGAAACGCACAGTGCGCTCCTCGCGGCCGATGTGCTGTTGGTCTCAGACACCACCATGCTGGGCCCGGACCAGCCCGCCA
Source organism: Bacillota bacterium (assembly GCA_021793015.1). Lineage (GTDB taxonomy): Bacteria > Bacillota > Bacilli > Alicyclobacillales > SLC66 > JAKADD01. The sequence continues at coordinate 1,656 of JAJYTO010000179.1, read as the reverse complement.
TCTGTTACGGATTGCGGGGTCTCTGCGCACTACAGATCGACGTCAGAGGCGCAAAGTCGGATTTGCACTCCGGCCTGTTTGGCGGCGCCGTTCCCAACGCCCTGCATGCGATGGTTGAACTCCTCGCCACCATGCACGGTCCAGACGGCTCCGTTACGGTTGAGGGCTTCTACGATGACGTGCAGCCACTTGACCCGGAGGAGCGGTCAGCGCTGTCAACCCTCCCACACGATGATGACGCGTACAAGGCGGCTCTTGGATTAACCGCCCTGCACGGCGAACCCGGATACTCGACGATCGAACGCTATATGGCGCGTCCCACGCTGGAGATCAACGGACTGTACGGAGGCTTCCAGGGAGAAGGCACCAAGACAGTCATTCCGGCCACGGCTCACGCCAAGATAACCTGCCGTCTGGTGAATGACCAGGATCCTGAACGCATCTTGGGTCTCATCACGGCACACATACGTTCACACACGCCGATCGGCGTCACAGCCACCGTCCAGCGCTACGACAGCGGGCGACCTTTTGTCACCCATCCCGATTCACCCGCCATTCAGGTGGCAGCCGCCAGTTATGAAGCTGGATTTGGCGTCAAGCCATACTACACCCGCATGGGCGGATCGATACCGATCGTGGAAGTGTTTGACCGCGTTCTGCACACCCCTGTCGTGCTCATGGGGTTCGGCCTTCCCGACGAAAATTTCCACGCGCCCAATGAGCACTTCTCGCTGGCCAATTTTGAGCGCGGATTGCGAACGATCGCACACTACTACACACATCTCCAGAACGTCTAATGCGTGTCCGAAAAGGGTCGAGGCAAGACGCTTGCAGGGGATTGGCGAAGTCCGGGCAGGCGCGCGCAGTGTACATGTACGGTCCATGAGCACGCCTGTCCGGGGCAAACCGAGCCCCTGCAGCGCGGAGTTCTCGACCCTTTTCGGACAACCTCGTCTAGTCTGTCCGGCGGAACGATTTTCTCTCCTGACGCGCTGGGGATTGCGGATCGACCCCCAGCAATCAGCGGACGTTCACGACCATGGCAATCGACAGCGCCATCAGATATATCAGCGAAAACCTGAACATATCAGTGGCCCAGGCGATATCGTCCTTCACCCTGAACCCGCGCACCGCCTTGTACAACCATACAACTCCGAGTACGATCGCAGTCAACAGATAGAAAAGTCCCACCGCGCGCACGCCGTACAGCAACAGAGACGAAGGAACCAGCGCCGCCGTCCACACGGCAATCTGTCTCTTTGTGAGTCCAAAACCGTACACAACAGGCAACAGCGGAATGCCGGCTGTTGCATAGTCTTTCACACGGCGCATCGCGAGAGCCAAAAAATGCGGGGGTTGCCACAAAAACATAAAGACAAAGAGCAGAAGCGCCGTCGTATCCAGAGATCCAGTGACGGCCGTCCACCCTATGAGCGGAGGCATGGCTCCGGAAACCCCTCCGATGACAGTGCTGAGCGTCGTCGTGCGTTTGGTCAACCCCGTATAGACGATCACATAGAAAAACAGTCCGATCAACGCCATGAGCGCTGACAGTGTGGTGGCAAAGAGCCCAAGCAAACTGATCCCGACAACTCCCAGCACGATTCCGAGCGTCATCACCCTCCACGCGGGAATCCTGCCGTTTGGCAATGGGCG
>JAJYTO010000178.1 GCA_021793015.1 Bacillota bacterium | reverse complement strand
CCCGTTGCCTTGACAAGCTATCGTTCCATACAAGTGCTCTTTCTGTCTCTACACAGTGACATCTTGCCACACCGTTTGTCAACGTATTGCGTGCAAAGGTGCATCCATAATGGATGCACCTTACAATAGCCCCGGATTTGCGGTCACTGGATTTTGATGTCTGACGTCACAGATCGCAGTTCTCATATTCCGCGCGTGTAATAGAAATTATATCTTCAGTTGAATAATATAGGGCAACATTCGGCAAAGACAATCTAAAGGTCGAGCATCTCACCGCCAAGGGCGGTTTGCGCATGTCGATTGTCGAGTTTCCCATTTGATTGAAGCCTCAGACGCTATATGCGCCCAGTTTTCATACCGCTCCGGACTTTTTCACAGGTTCCCTGGACGCGCCAGCGACCGTGTTGCCGTGTTTCGCATCACCGATTTGACCGTGTGGCATGGTCCCGATATGTGCGGTTTTCCACTGGGCGATTCATGATGGCGCAGATTCGCACGCTGGATTCGCGTGCGAATCTGCGCGCTGTCAACCACAGCCGTCCGGCCAATGAAACGCGGCCTACCTGGCCTCATCAATGGCGGATTTCAAATTGAGCTCGACGTTGCGGGCCAATTCCTCCAACGAAGAGTCACCGACGATTCCCATCAATACACTGGGCCGCGGCATCCCGATATGTGTACGTCCATCCATTTCATAGACGACGATTTTGCAAGGCAGAAAATTCCCGACCAATGGATTCTGCGTGAGCACGCGCTTCGCTTCGTGCGGATTGCAGACCTCCAAAACTCGAAAGGGCATGTCGAAATCAACGCCCTTCTCCCTCAATTTTGTTGGAATGTCCATTTGCCAGAGAACGCCAAACTTCTGGGCCTTGAGCGACTCTTCAAGCGACTGAACAGCCTCGTCAATCGTTTTGTCCGTCTCAACAGAATATTGAAAGTCCACATCCATGACCCCCTGGTTGATTTTAGACTGCGGATACGCGGCGCACGTTGGTGCGCCGAACCCGCCAAGGTCGGCGGCTGGTGCTGCGGCGTCGGCCGCGGTTATGCGATCCCGACCGACACGAGCGTCGCATGATCGCGCGTCGGATGTTGGAGACGAAGCCGCCGTCCCTCGTGCTCATCCTCATCGCGTGATCTTTCATTCCCGGTTCGTTTTGATCACTCGATCCCGGGTTAATCACTTGATCCCGGCGCATCGGCAGGCTGCACACCTTGGTCATATTGTACCCCTACTGGGTAATAAAAGTGTAGTCGGATGCGACTATCCCTGAAAATCGCCGCAGGCGCATTTTCGACCCGGTTGTTGGTGGCGCGCAAGTGAGATTTTGCTTCGCAAAACTCAGGCATGACAGTCTATCCGAATATACGGTGGTCTGTGCTGCTCGGAGTCCTGTATTGCGCCCCTGCTCACACACCGCTGTCGCTAAACTCGCGACGCGCGCAATACAGGACGCCTCCCCAAGCGGGACTTGCGTCCGCGAAGAACATCCTCGGCGCTTTTCATCCTGCTGACGGCGGCGCGCAAGCGCCGTGGCGGTCTATCCGCCGCTCCCTTCACAGGACGCCAATGACCGTGGCGTGACCTGAAGCACAAACAGCCATACCGCGGTCTGTTACAATCGGCGTACGGTCTTATGATGCACCGTGATACGTGATTCCCAAGGAGGGATCAACCCATGGAAGAACAGCGCACACCTCCCGCACTTCCCAAACCGGCGTCCGTTTTCAAACCGGCGTCCGCACCCGTTTCCGGGCGAGCCGCGCCCACGGCCGGCGGCATACGCACGAACCAATCGCCCCCCTTTACACTGCCCATGAGATACATGATCCTCGGCATTCTGTGCTTCGGATTGTTTGCCGTCGATCTGGCCGTCCAGTCGGGCGCGTTGGCCCAGGATCCCACGCAGCCAGCCGTCGTCGCATTGACGCATCTGCTGACACTCGGTGCATTGCTCGCTTTTGTCATGGGCGCCGTCTACCAACTGGCGACTGTCGCATTTCTCATCCCGGTTGCGGTCGTCCGTTTGGCAAGATGGAACTTCTGGCTGTATTTGCTCTCCCTCGCAGGACTCTGGTGGTCGATGCAAACATGGTTTGGTCCTGGCCTGCTGGTATTTGGCAGCGCAATGGCGCTGGCCGTCTATGTGTATTGCGGGATCATCCTTGTATCCATCGCGAAGACCGCAGTGCGCGGACCCATCGTATGGTTTGTCGCTTCCGCGCACAGCTATCTGGCGCTGGCCGTCACGGCCGGTATTTTCCTCGTCCTGACGGACGCGGGTGTCACAAACGGCCTGAACGACGTCATGAATCCACTGCTGGCGACTCACATCACGCTGGCGGCCGGCGGGTTTTTCACATTCTTGCTCATGGGATTCAGCATAAAACTGCTGCCGATGTTTACGCTCTCCCACGGCTACCCCACATGGCGTGAGAAATGGACGTTTTTTCTCCTTCATGCCGCCGTGTGGATGATCATCGCAGGCGCCTGGTCTGGTGCGGCCCCCTTATTGTGGTTCGGCGCACTGGTCGGCGCGCTGGGTTTTGCAAACCATCTCGCCTACGCGGCCGCGATCATAAAGCACCGCATGCGCAAGACAGTCGAACCGCCGATCCGTTTTGTCATAACCGCCGCCGCCGCCGGATTTGCAGGATTGCTCGCATTGCTCGTTGAAGCGGCGACATGGCGCGATATGGCCGCTCTGGAGAGCATCATCCTATTTTATATTTGGGGCTGCGTCACCTTGACCGTGATGGCTTACACGTACAAAATCATTCCCTTCCTGGTTTGGAGTGAACGCTACGGGCATCGGGCGGGTTCAAACAAAGTCAAAGTCCCGATGATGGCGGACCTGTTGCCGCTTCGCTACAGTCGGCCGGTATTTTGGGGATACTCTGCCGGTGTGATCATTACGTCATTCTGCCTGGCTGGACAGTTCGCATGGGGCGTTATGGCAGGTTGCCTGCTGGTCTCGCTGTCGATCCTCAGCTTCAGCGCAGAAATCTGGTATGTCATCGATCCGCGAAAAGTGGCGGGTGAATTGCGCCCGCGTGTAGGAGATCGCACGAGCTAAATGATTGTCAATGCGGGCGCTGGAAACACCGGAGCAGATAAAGAAACTGGTCGACCCAACGGGAAAACCAGTCTTTTTGCCGCGTAATGGCGGTATGAAATGTCAAATCCGCCATCTCTCATTCCTCCCCGATTCACGATGACCAACCAAGTTTGCTTTTTGCCTCAGGGGTCATCATCTCGGGCGTCCAGAGCGGATCGAATACGACATCCACCTTCACGGACGCCACATTGCTCACCTGCATGACCGCCCACTCCACGGATCCACTGATGCTGTCGTGCATGGGGCACCCGGGGGTGGTCATCGTCATGCGGACAAAAACATCTCCCTCGTCAGGCTCTGTGATCTCGTACACAAGTCCCAACTCGACCACATTCAACCCTAGCTCGGGATCGAGCACTTCTGTAAGCGCCTGCCAAACCTCGTCCAAGTTGACCACGAACGGAACCTCCTTTGATCACGGCCAATAATATGCCTTCGGTTGAGCATACCAACACACGGAAGCGTAGTGTGTGCACCACATCACACCTTGACGCCCCTCCATTGTGGTATGTTAACCAAAGGGAATCCGTAGTGAAAGGAGTCAACGACATGGCATGGGAGACAATTGGCGAGGAGTCTGAACTGACCATTGGCGACATGAAGCAATACGTGATCGATGGAGAACCTATCGCTGTGTATCGTCTGGAGCGGGGATGGTTTGCAACTGCGGATACGTGCACGCACCAGGACTGTTCGCTCACGGAAGGAGACGTTGACGGCCAGGAGATCGTTTGCCCCTGTCACGGCGGAGCATTTGCCATAGAGACCGGCCGGGCCACTCGCATGCCCTGCGTGATTCGGCTGGAAACCTACCCAATTCGCATCCGCGACGGCCATATCGAAATCGAGTGGACATAATGTGGAGAGCCTGTGGCATGGCACACCGAATAAGACGCGACCGCTGCGCCCCTCTGCACGAGACGCCGGTCACGCCGGTCCTGCGCCAACACGGGCCAACCCGCATTGGCGTCACTGCCCGCATGATTGGCGTCCTCCGACGACCCGTGAATCGTCGGCACGGTCAGCGCCGGAAACGGTCAAACCACTCCCGGCTTACGATCCAGTCGTCCCTGTCGCCCACGATGACCCCTTCGCGGCGAAACTCGTTCCATGTGCGATTGACCGACTCGCGCGAGAGCGCGATCATGCGCGCCATCTCCGTATGGGTGATCGGCAACGCCAGATGAATCCCGTCTTTGCCCGGACGCCCGTGCTCATCGACCAGATGCCACAACAGAGCTCCCACGCGTTCTTTGGCGTCGAACACCGACACCTCCTGCAATTTGGCCTGCAAGCGCAGGATCATGCGACCGAGAACACGCAGCAGCTTGCGCATCATATCCGGATGCCGCAGAACGAGTTCCTCAAATTTATAGATGGAAATAGCGTACAGGTCGCCGTCGACCAACGCCTCCGCCGTACCCGGATACGGACTTTCGTCAAACAGGCCGGCATGCGGAAACATGGCCTTCGCGCCCAGAATATTGACGATGTTTTCCCTTCCCTCGGCGTCCACCTTAAAGATTTTTACAAGGCCCCGTTTGACAAAGTAGACAAACTCCCGGGCTTCCCCCTCCATGAAAATGTAATCGCCGCGCGCGCAGGGATGAACGATCACCAGCTTTGCCAACTGTTCAAATTCTGCGTCCGTCAGATCGTGAAACAGCACCATATGGCGCAGTTCCTCCATACCCGTCATGCCGTGTCTCCTTCCCGTTTCGAAGCAGACCAGATCACAATGAACGACAGTGCGCCGAGGCCGGCGAACACCCCTCCAACAGCCAGTATGCCTGTCCCAGCCGCCGACCCGCGATCGATCAGGGAGAACCCGACCGGCATCAGTGCGGCGCCAATGATGGACGTCGCCATTTGTGCGGGCGCGGCCCAGCCATGGCGGACGTTTCGCCGCAACACACGGGGAAACAGCGTGTATCCCACCCCGTAGACGAGAGTCGTAATCCAGCCCAGAAACATGAGATGCAATGAAACCAGCGACAGGGGATTGAATCCCCATAGGAGCCGCGCGCCCAAGACCCACGAGAAACACCAGCTGGCAAACCATGCCGCGCCGGAGGTTACGCCGAGACGATGAAACCAGTCGCGCCGCATCTGCCACACATAAAGACTGGCATTCCATACAAGAGCCAGTCCGATCAGACCAACCCCAATTCGCCCGATCGCGCCCCCGGATTCCGACGCGATCGACGCAAACGCAACGCCCGCAAGCCACACCATCTGGATCAGCGAGCTCTGTCGGCGACCCACGCTCGCCTTTCCCGCGAAACGCGGCAACAGATGCAACGAAACGGCCAATACAGTCCCGGAAATCCACCCATAGTATACCAGAGACTGCACACCCACAGGCATATCACTTGCCGCGGATGCGGGAGACCGCAGAATATCCGCAGCCATCCACACCGCCGCCGCGATCCAACACAACAGCGCCAGGCTGGTGCCGCGCTGCGCCACCCGGTCCGTAGGCCCCGCATACGCCGCCGGCGTCAGCAACCCGTGATCTGTCATCCCGCTTACCGGCGCTGCGGCGCTTGCCTCTGAGCGACGCTCGGCAGGTGGAAGGTCGGCGGGTGGGTGGTCTGAAACTGGATGGTCCGCAGAGGGATGGTCAACAGAAACCGATTGTCGAGAACGGACGATCCATAAAATATTGCGCAGAAACAGCAAAGGAGCCAGGGCCTGAAACAACCACCCCATCTCCATCAGAACGTTCAGAGACAGCGCTGCGCCAAGCGCAATCGCCGCCACGCCCGTCTCGGCGCAGATCACGTGCGCCGCCGCCGCTCGCGGCGGCAAGGGAGGAAATTTTGCGAAAGACGCCAACACAGCGTACGTCATGCCATAGATGAGCATGGTCAACCATCCAAACGGATTGAGTTCGGCGTGGATCGGGGACAGCACTCCCCACAGCGACGTGTCAACGGCCATCAATCCGCCCAGAGTCACCCCAACGGCAAAGTGGATCATGGCCAGCGCGAGAAACAGTCGAGCCGGCTTCATGACGGCCCGACTATTTTCGCAATCCTGTACACGTGACCGCCGCACCCGCACTGATCGACGTAACGGACGTCGACGGCCGCTCCAAACCGCTCCCTTAGAACGGGAGTCAGATAGGCATCCGGATGCCCGTGGTCCGGCGTCACAGCGATGTTGACATAACAGCCCTCTGCCGTTTCCTGAACGGCCTCGCACGCATCCGAGACGATCAGTTCCCGATCCGCCGCATATTCTTCCGTTTCCAGATTCACCGACCAGTTCCTCGCTTGCATACTCCCACCCCCTTCAGGATTCGCGTCGTTCAAGGCGCACCCGCCAGATCTCCGGACCTTCGGCGAGATACTGCCATCCGAATTGCCCCGAATATTCCGCTTCGAGCTGATAGCGCAGCGGCTTCGGATCGTGATCATTGATGATCTCCATGGCGAGACCCGGCGCCAGCGTGGCAAATACGGCAAATATCGCTTCGTGCTTGTATCTCGGCGGATACTGCGTCACGTCCAACACGGCCGCATACTCATTCATGGCAACTTCTCCTCCCATCGGCAAGCGGCTTCTGCCAACCTGCTGTCGCCAACACTATACGTCTGTCATGCCCCAGACAACGTGACGCACATCACAATACCCCCGCACAGTAAGGTCTATCCAGAAACGCGTCGTGCGCCACGGACAGTCCCGCGTAGTCGCCGACGTATTCGCCGAGCGCCGCCATATAATTTGCCGTCCAGAATCAGCCCGGCGCCCATGCCTGTGCCGAAGGTCAGAAACACCATATTGCTGGCGCCGAGTCCAGCGCCGAATCGCCATCCGCCAAAACTCTCATCGGATGGGAAACACCTCCGTTGATCTAGCCCCTGGAAAAAACAACAACAAAGCCGTCCGCAAAAGGCAACCAAAAAACCAGCCGCCCTCCGGCGACTGGTTTTGCATCCGCACCACATTCAGCCAACCACCGGACCGCCGGCATTGCTCTGCAACTTAAGCGGTGGCAGATTGGACAGCGTATCGTGCAGCGTCAGCTGATGTTGACCACGATACACTGTGACGGAAACCACCTGTCCTGGGCGATACTTCTGCAAAATGGTCTGCAGACTGCCGATGCCTGTCACCTTCTGTCCATTGACGGCCACGATGACGTCGCCGCGCCGAAATCCCGCCGCCTTCGCATGGGCGTTGTCCGGAGCGTACACCCATACGCCGTTCTTCACTGGAACATTGGGTTGGTAACTCTGGGGTATATCCTGGAGTGACATTCCAGATATGCCCAGCGCCGCATGCTGGGCATGAC
>JAJYTO010000177.1 GCA_021793015.1 Bacillota bacterium | reverse complement strand
TTTGCATTTGCGTGGTGAACCGAAGAACCGGACCAGGAGGAGCGCTGTCAGACGTCTCGCATCGGTCAGTCGCTCCACGAAAACAATCGAAGCTGTGCTGTAATTCCGTTCAACGGGTTTGGCCAGGGGCTTGCCATGCCCATTCTCATGGGGCTCTCCATCAGAGCCATCGCCCCGGAACGAACGCCGATCTGCGTCAATATTGCAGATCCAGATCCACCCGATTGACGCTCGGTGTTTTCCCGTCCCGATAGGCTTGCAGATTCTCGACAAAGATGTCAATCACACGCTCATCGTATCGTCCGGTCGATCCCGAAGAGTGAGGGGTGATGATGACATTGTCCATGCGCCACAGGGGACTGTCTGCGGTCAGCGGTTCCGTCTCGAAAACGTCAAGCCCTGCGCCCGCAATGCGTCCATCCTCCAGCGCTTCGATCAGCGCCGTCTCGTCGGTCGCGCCGCCGCGACCGACACTCACGTAGAACGCGCTCTCCTTCATACAGGCAAACTGTTCGCGGCCCATCAGGCGCCGTGTATCATCCGTGAGCGGCAGCACATTGACGACATAGTCGCATTGCGCCAACAGCTCATGCAGTCCTTCTCGGCCGTACATGCGGTCAATCCAGGCGGACGGTTGCCCGGAACGGCGCAATCCGTATGTCTGCATGCCAAACGCCTTGCCGAGCCGGGCGATTTCCTCGCCGATCGCCCCCACGCCCAGGACGCCCAAACGGCTGCCGTGCAGTTCCAGAGATACATTGGCGTCCCCCCACATGCGCCGGGATTGGTTGCGCATGTAAATGTGCAATTTGCGCGTCCACGCCAGCATCATGGCCCAGACGGTTTCCGAGACAGGGAATGCGTGCACCCCGCTTGCGTTCGTAAGAATGATGCCCCGCCGCTTGAATTCCTGAAGCGGCATGCGGTCGACGCCCGCGCCCCAGTTGTGAATCCACCGCAAAGGAGACGGCTCCGTTCCCAAGCTCGCCTCCGCGACCTTGCGGTTCCAGCCCCCGATGATTTCCGCCGTTTTCACGTGAGGCAGCCAAACGGAACTGTCCTTGCCGTGAACGATCTCCCGATCCGGCGTCACCGCCTGGATGCGCGCCAACGACTCATCCGCCAACTGCAACACAAACACGATCTTTCCCATCATGGCAAGCACCCCGTATTCCACCTGGATTGCGCTGCCGACCCCGGCGATCGGCGCGACAAATGGTTGCGGCAAAGGGCAAAAAAACAGTCAGGCGGGCGACAGACGCCCAGTTCTTACCACGCGTACGCTTGTGGAGCCGGCCCGCCGGGACCAGGAAAGATTTCGTCCAATTTCATGAGAAACTCCTTCCCGAGCTCAACCTCGACACTGCGCAGCGCACCCTGCAGTTGTTCCAGCGTCCGCGGTCCGATGATGGGCGACGTGACGGCCGGATTCGCCAGCATCCAGGCCAGCGCCGTCACGCTCTCCGTCTCGCCGATCTCGCGGCACAGTTTCGAGAATGATTCCAGTTGCGGGCGATGCGCTGCAATCGCGCCAGCTTGACGGCCAGTCCGCGATCCGGCCGCAGAACTCAACGCCGCGCCTCCCAACAGACCGCCCGCCAGAGGACTCCAGGGAATGACGCCGACGCCGAGATCGCGCGCCGCTGGAAGCACCTCAAGCTCAGGCAGGCGGCACAACAGATTGTACTTGTGTTGCTCGGAGACCAGCCCCAGAAAGTTTCGTTGCGCCGCCGCTGCCTGCGCCTTGACCAAATGCCACCCCGCGAAGTTGCTCGCGCCCACGTACCCGATTTTCCCCTGCGCCGTGAGGGTCTCGAACGCTTCCCAGAGTTCATCCCAGGTGACGTTCAAATCCACATGATGCATTTGATACAGGTCGATATGATCCGTCTGCAAGCGATGAAGGGACGCCTCCACATGACGGAGAATCTTGTATTTGGACAGCCCGCCGACGTTGTTCGGTCCGTCGTTTGGATCCATGTCTCCATAGACCTTCGTCGCCAGCACCACTCGTTCGCGGCGGCCGCCGCCCTGCGCGAACCAACGGCCGATGATCTCCTCCGTCCAGCCCCTGCGGTCGCGTCCGCCGTATACGTTGGCCGTGTCAAAAAAGTTGACGCCCGCCTCCAGGGCGGCGTCCATAATCCGGAAAGCCTCTCCCTCGTTCGTTTCGGGGCCAAAGTTCATGGTTCCCAAACACAGCCGACTGACTTTCATGCCCGTGCGTCCCAACTGTGTATAATTCATCTGGACAACCCTCCATTGATGGGAAAATAAGCCGTCCGGCGTGTTTCATCCTACATTGTGTCCCGACCGACCAGAGGCATGGGGGATTCGCTTAGCTTAAAAAGCCATTGCCGGCGCGAACGCGTTCCCGGCACTCGCGTTCCCGACGCAACCCGCAACCGCACCAGCGCCTGCACCTGTGCCTGCAGACGCGGCCTACTCGCGTCCCGCGCGCTGCTGGCGTTCCGCCGCGTCATCATACGGATAGGTGACCGGCAGCGCGCTGGCGCGATCCAGCCTGGCCGCCTGTTCTACGGAGAGAGACCAGTCCGCAGCGCCCAGGTTGTCGGTGAATTGCGCCATTGTGCGCGCGCCGATGATCGGTGCGGTGACCGCCGAGTGCGAGAGCAGCCAGTTGATCGCGACTTGCGCAGGCGTCTTCTCCGCCTCTTTTGCGACAGCGTACAGTTCATCGAGAACGCCCCACGTGTACTCGTTGTTGTAGGTGGTCCAGTTCTCGCCCCATCCCTGCTTCTCAGCGGTTGCCACGCGCGTGTCTTCCGGCGGCGCTGTCATCTCACGGTGAAATTTGCCTGACAGCCAGCCGCCGCGCAACGGACTCCACGGGATAACGCCCAAGCCCTCCGCTTCGCACAGCGGCAACAGTTCATATTCGGTCGCGCGCGATAGCAGATTATACTGCGGCTGCAGGCAGGCGAACGCTTCCCAACTGTTCTGACGGCTGACATGGACAGCCTTTTGCAACTGCCAGGCGCGGAAGTTGCTCGCGCCGATGTAGCGGACCAATCCGCGTCTGACCAGATCGTTGAGTGTGGAAAGGGTCTCCTCCAGTGGCGTCGCGGGATCCCACGCGTGCACCTGATACAGATCTATGTACTCGGTGCCCAGTCGACGCAGGCTGTCCTCGACGCCGTCGAGAATATGCTTGCGGCTGAGACCGAGATCATTTTGACCACCGCCCATCGCGAAGCGAACCTTTGTCGCGATGATGTAGTCATGGCGATTCTTTCCTCGCAGCCAAGATCCGACGATCTCCTCCGACGCCCCTTGGGTGTACACGTCAGCCGTGTCGATAAAGGTCCCGCCCGCCTCCACAAAGCGGTCGAGCATCCGGTGGCTGTCTCCTGTGTCCATCTCGCGGCCAAAAGTCATGGCCCCCAGACACAATTCACTGACTTTCAGGCCGGTCCTGCCCATAAAGCGGTGCCGCATCGTGATCACTCCTTCTCTGAATGGCAACAAGGCTTGCCATGTCCATTGTAGCAAGCGCAGTTCCCGATTTGAAGGAGTAACATTCAGGTGATATAATTACAAAGAGTATACTGGGTTTGCATAGGACGAAAGGTGACAGTCAACGCATACAAAAGCGCAAACACGGCGCGCAGGAAATCCGACAGATACAATTGCGTTTTTTTGGTCACCCCTGCATTCATTGAATTATGCAGTGTACGAAGATCGTTTAAGCGCCAGGATGATCACCGTAGCCAAGATGCAGATTCCGCCCAACACAGCCATGGTTCCCATGTGCACATGAAGGAACAGGATCGCCACAATGGCTGCGGACAGAGGTTCCGCACAAGCCAGTACGCTCGTCTCTGACGGCGATAGGTATTTGAGACTCATGAGATAAAGATAAAAGGCGAGCAACGTCCCGAATACAACGACAAACCCCACCAGAAACCAGGCCTCTGTTGATCCGTGCCCAACAAAATTCCAGGGCGGATTCTTGCAAGCCATACTGACACCGCCAATGATCATCGACCAGCCGACAACCGCTATGGCGCCATGTCGTTGCAACAGTCCATTCGGGTACAGGGTATAAAACGCCAATGTCAACGCTGACAATAGGCCCCATACGACGGATTCCGCTGGAACAGAAAGTCCATGCCACTTACCTTCCGTCACCAGGAGAAACGTCCCGAACAGCGCAAGGACGACGGACGACAATTCCCACATGTTCGGTATACGGCGCCAGCGGACGGCCAGATAGAGGGTGATGAACAGCGGCCCCAAATATTGCAATAAGGTGGCCGTCGCGGCATTCCCCGTTGCAATCGACGCAAAATAAGAGTACTGAACGCCGAGCAATCCCAGAACGCTAAACAGAACCAGACGAAATGCGTCTCCTCGATGGAACCAAACTCGAAAAATCTGTTTCGGACCGGAATGAAGTGAACCCGCCAGCAGCAAAAGCAACCCGGATGCCATCATCCGAACAGCAACCAGCCAGCCCGGATTGAATTGATTGTATTGAAACAGCACCTGGGCCGCTGTTCCCGATACCCCCCAAAAAACGGCTGCGGCAAGCACCATGACAACACCCTTCATGCGACCTGTTCGAGTCAACATTCCACTCTCGCCTAAGCTTATTGCTGTCTTCCCCACACCAGCCCGCCTCTCCCAAGTAATGCCTAGACCCATTCCAAGCGCTTGGGTAGTTCCTCCACTTGCCGCAGCCAATTGTGCCGCACGACCTCCGCGGCCCGCTGCGGGGCAGTTCGTTCAAAGACAGTAATGATCTTCTCATGTTTGGCAAAGCGTTTGCTGAAGTCTATCATACAAGTGCGGATTCTTGCATGAAAAGCGGCGCCGGATCATGCCCACTCGCTGTCGCGCCATGCTATCATAAGACACAGTGGATCCCACGGACATCAACTCGCCAAGGGGGAGCGCAGCTTGAAGAACAGGCTCAAGGTAACCGGAACTGCGATTGCCTCTTTGTGTATTTTGGTCCTGTTGATCGTGGGCCTGCGCAACGATCTCCGGTCAGCATTCACGCAGTCAACGGCGCAGAATCATCAATATGCGGCGGCGACGAAACCTCCCTGGAACTTGCGCCAGGTGGCCCTGCCAGCCATTCTCACCAAAGAGCCGGCGAATCGCGCTGTATATGGGCTTAGAGCCATTCGATTACAGACGCCGGCTCCAGCCGGATATCCGGCTGGAGCGACCCAAATCGGTTTGCTGTGGACAGATCATTCCAGTATTTGGTTGCAGCCCTGGCAAGGCGCGCCTCAGGTGCTCGTGCGCGCCGCGCCGCAGGGCGACCATTCACTCAGCATCGCCGCCGCAGCAGGTTCTCAGGGCGCCATTGTGCTTCTGGACGACCAACTGTACAATGGCGCCAAACAGCGCTTATACTGGTGGAACCTCTCCACAGGCCAACACCAGGCGCTTGTTGCAAAGGCGCCCTGGCATCGCGCCTTTCACACTTCGTCCGCCTGGATTGTCACTGGCGGAACCGATGCGGCTGTCTACTCGCTGGGCATCCTGCCAAGTCCGGTGCGCTCGTTGCCGAGTGACTTGCTCGGAGCAGCCGTATGGAGCAATCATGTCTTCGGCTCATGGCGCGGCCGCGTCGGCACATACGATTGGCAAACGAAAACGTTTCTTCCGAGCGCTGTGCAGGTTGTGCATCACGCGTCCTTATCGCAAGCACCAGATGTGGTTACGCTGCTCGGCTCGTGGGGTCCAACCTTCGTCTTTTTCCCGCACTCCCACGCCGCGTGGCCCGCCAGTTCGTTGGTGCTGATCTCAGCGAACGGCCGCCATCGCTATGTGGAACCCTTGAAAAGCCAGGGGACAGGAGGATACAGCATCGCCGCAGGCAGCGATTACATTGTGAAATCGAAAATGGCGACTGCGCAGTTCTGGATCGGATGGGTGACTGCACAGGGGCGATTTCTATGGCACTACGGCGGACACTTCTCCAGCGGCCCGCACCGTCTTCTCTCAGGTCCGGTTGCGCTGGCGCATCGCGTCGTGTGGGTGGATGGGCCTTACACGTACGTATGGCGAGCGCCGCGTCAGGCTTAGAATGCGTGTCCGACAAGGGACGAGGTAAGACGCTTGCGCGAGGGATTGGTGAACCCCGGACAGGCGTGCTCATGCACCGCGCAGTGTACATGAGCACGCCTGTCCAGCACAAGCCGAGCCCCAAGAGTGCTGAGTTCTCGACGCTTTTTATACAGCAACTTGCGTGCCGCTTCTGGGAAGCTGCCATGGCTGCGGTGGCCGTCAGGCCATATTAGTTTCGGACAACCTCTTAAAGCACGAGCCGCCGCTGATTTCGCTGTCTTGTTGCGGCGTCCTCCTGTTGCCCATCGCCCATCCGCCTCTCGCGGATCCTCAAAACCCTTTATTTCTACGCCACCTTTTCAGAAGACAGCATACACTTTGGCATTTCTTGAGGGGCCCGACTTGACCACCCAATCCGCCGCCTCCCGCAGTGTTACAGCATCTCCGAGAACCACAGAAGGATCCACCGTTCCTGCGGCCAGCAGATGCAATGCGCGATCCATCGTGTATGGGCCGACAAAACTGCTGACGATGCTTATCTCGTCGCGAAAAAGGCGTTGAGGATGGACCGACGCTGCATCCTCAGGATTGGCCACGCCATACACCAACAATTCACCTCCTTTTCGCAGTGATCCAAGCGCCGATTCGAACGCGCTCAGGGAACCTGAAGCTTCAACAGCCAGGTCAACGAACAGCCCTGAAGCGCTATCCGTCGCAAGGACCGCTGTGGCGCCCACGCGAAGGGCTTTTTCGCGATGCTCCGCGCGATGACTCACACCGGTGATCGACGTGACGCCGAGAGCGCGCAGACACTGGATCATCATGATTCCGGCGGTCCCCAGTCCCCACACCGCCGCTGTCATGCCTGACCACACGTGCACTCGATCAAGTGCGTGAACGACGCAGGACAAAGGTTCCGCCAAGATCGCCGCTTCCGTGGCCAACCCATCGGGGATGCGGTGGCATTGGCTCTCCGGAACAGCCATATAAGGTGCAAGCCCGCCATCCCTCGTCACGCCAAATGAAGCCAGTTGTTCGCACAAATGCGGCCGGCCGCTGTGGCAATACGCGCATGCGCCGCACGACAGGTTCGGATCCACGCTCACCCGGTCGCCAATCTGCAACCGCTTGACACCTGTTCCCGTCGCGATGACTATGCCGGCGACTTCATGCCCCAACACCACAGGAGATCGGGCCGTGTACGACCCGTCTGCGATGTGCCGGTCCGTTCCACAAAGACCCGCAGCCGCCACGCGGAGAATCACTTCACCCTGCCCCGCGCTCGGCTCTGGCCAATCGCGTACCGCAGTGTGGTCGAACCCGGAAAATACAAGCGCCTGCACGGCGATTCCCCCTCACACGAACCGGTGTCAGAAAACTTCAATCTG
>JAJYTO010000176.1 GCA_021793015.1 Bacillota bacterium | reverse complement strand
CCTGTGCAGTCTGCACAAAAGCCTGAGGAGACAGACATAAGACGCGATGCAGGTGATCCCTGTGTGGCGCACAAGTCGATGATCCAGGAAGCTCCGGCAGCGATGCTGGAAACCCCCGCCTAGGCGCCACAGGCGCCAGGCGGAGGGAGGTTCATCCTGCGGTTTCTCGACATGGAGCAGGAACAGCGCAGAAAGAGCATCTCGACGATGGCCAAGCGCCTGGGTGAGCGGGGTGAGGAGTATCGGATGCTGGAACGGGATGTGACGGCGGCGGCCCGTCACCATAACTGTCCGGCGGAGGACATCAGCATTGGGCTCGATTATCCGGACGATATCGCATGGTAGGGGATGCCGGGGAAGGACAGGGTGATACGATGACGATCCATTACATTGAACCACAGGTCGGGACCCTTCATGGGCCATTCTCAAAGGATAGGACTCCAATCTTATCAATTCGTTCTGGAGACACCATACGGTATAAGACGCTTGACGCCGGGTGGGGATTGGAGCCGTTTTCAGAGAGGCGCGTGAGACGGCGGTTTGAGCCAAATGAACCTGGTCACGCATTGTGTGGGCCGATTGCGATACAAGGCGCAGAACCGGGGATGGTCCTCGAGATACAGATCAACAGGATTATTCCGGGAACTTGGGGATGGACCGCTTCGGGGGGCTTCGCCCATCCTGTCAACCAGAGACTGGGGATCGCTTCGGATGAGCAATTGCATCTAAACTGGAAACTGGATACAAACTTCATGATTGGGGCCGATCAACATGGCCATCGAGTTGCGTTGAGTCCGTTCATGGGGGTGATGGGCATGCCCGCAGATGAAGAAGGTCTGCAACCAACTGCCCCGCCTCGTTTCTGTGGTGGAAATATCGATTGCAAGGAACTTGTTGCAGGGACCGCACTCTATCTGCCGATTGCGGTTGCTGGTGGATTGTTTTCCGTGGGAGACGGACATGCAGTGCAGGGCGATGGTGAAGTCGCGGTAACGGCTTTGGAATGCCCCATGGAACTCGTTGATCTCACATTGACACTAAGAGAAGACATGCATATCTCCATGCCAAGGGCAAAAACATCGGCGGGTTGGATTACCTTCGGTTTCCACGAAGATCTGGACGAGGCTGCGATGATTGCTCTTGAGGGCATGTTGGATTTGATGAACGAGCTGTTCGGATACGGGCGTAAGGAAGCTTTGGCGCTGTCCAGCCTGGTGGTCGACCTGAGAATCACCCAAATCGTCAATGGCGCGAAAGGCGTGCACGCGTTCCTTCCGAACGGAGCGATAAAACGCTAGGGTATCAGGCAAACTGGGGCGAGAGCAGGATACGGCGCCTTCCGCCGTCAGGCTTGGGCGCCGCAATCATCACACTTCGGGGGTCTGCATGCCAAACCCGGCCCACTCTTCTTTGGCCGGCCCGTAGACGCCGGGAACTTGCAGTCCCGCTTGTCGCATCAGCACGGTCATCTGCGCGCGATGGTGCACCTCGTGCTTAATGAGAATCCGCAAGGTGAGGCCGTTTTTCCATTCTTCCCCGTACATCATGCTGGTTTTTGCCAGCGTCTCGTCTGTCCACTCGGTTTGCACCGCTGCGATCATTGCTTCGCCGACCTGCCTGTACGTATCGGCGATCGCACGGGCCGTTTGGGGAATCGGATCATGATCCGTCGGTCCGTCAAAAGTCAACCCAGTCCGCGGCAACATCTCTCCATACGTTCCCACCAGATGCCACGCCAGTCGGCCCAAACTTCGAAAACCCGGAGCCACCTCCTGCGCGAGTGATTCATCCGTGAGGGCGTTCAAAATCTTTTGGGTCCCCTCCGCTTCATTTTTCCATTCACTCACAAAATCGTCGACCTTATAGAACATGCAAGTCCCTCCCGTGAATTCTTATTTTCATCTCCAGTATAGGACATGCTCCCTGACAACAGCCTGTCAGGGTTCATTGGTACAAGTTTGCGATCCTTTGCGGCTCATCGTCGACAGGGTGTTTTTTCCGCCCTGTTATCCGCAGCAAAGCAGGAAGTTAGCCAAAGGGGCATCTCAAAACTGATTTTCATCAACGAAACGAACTCTGCATCGGGAAAATTATTCCTTGAGTCACTGGGAGCAAAGTACATATTTTATGAATACTGGATGGAAATGACGCAAATAAAGTTGCCGCAGATGAAACATCCGATTCAACTGCGACCCGCGGTGTCGGAAGACATCGGAGTCGTCGCCCACATGACGGCAGTATGTTTTGACATGAACGAAGCAGAACTTCTGGAAACGATGACGAAGAAGCGGGCAGGGAAGAAAGATCACAGCGTCATGCTTATCGAACTGAACGGGGATGCGATTGGCACTCTTGCCATGAACCATGCGGATGAAAACAGCGCCTTCATCTATGGGTTTTGCGTATTGCCCGAACATCAGGGGCGCGGTTATGGAAGGCAGGCGCTGGCTTTGGCGATTCAAACTGCGCTTGGTCTTCAGCGCACCAACATTGAACTTGAGGTGGCCTGTGCGAACAATCGCGCTCTTTCTCTTTATCAATCATGCGGTTTCGAAGTGATGGGAGCCAATGATTACTTCGTGCAGATGTTGGATGACTGGCCGGCGAATAATCCGTGATGCCCGGGAGGTTTGCATCCTCTTTCCGCGGCGCAAGCCTTTTTCCACGGCATGCGCATCCTAAGCCCTGAGGGTCTGCGTATGCGTGCGCGTGTGGGGGATGAGACACTACCGCAATAATCCGCCGCCTTTTCGGTTATGCCATTCACCCTTGTAGACTCGAGAATTCCCTCATTAGGAGATGAGCAAAGAAGCTGTGAGCATGAGGTGAAGGGTTGCGTTTTTACGCATGCTGTCTGATGTATAATGAGTGATAAAGGGTGGTGTATCTATTGCTGAAACGATTAGAAGGCAAGGACGCAACGCTTTTTCGATCATGGATAAACAAAAGCGAGGACACCGTAATCGACATTGACGGCGAACGGTACTTGATTCAATTTGTGGCGAGAAACGAAATTCAAGACGAAATTGAGTCGGACTCGGAATTGGAACGTATCATTCGGGATGCGAAAAAGGATATCGCGGAGGGAAACCTTTACACCACGGAAGAGATTCTTCAAGCGATTGAGCGTGGAGAAATTTAATGCAAATCCGATGGACCCGTGCCGCGCGAAAATGCCTTGCATCCATACAGAGTAGTCATTTTACAAAAGAAGAAACAGAGGCATACAAAAAGGCGCTCGTTCAAAGCATCGAATACAAAATTATAGCCATACTTCGAAGTATGCCTGCAAAAGAACCGGAATGGAAAGGCACGTATCGTATTTTGGCAGATCGTTACAAGGTATACTATTCATTTTCAGAGGATCATAAAACTTGCTATATCGAAGGCCTTAAGCACCCAAGGACAAGGATAGTGTTGTTATTTGGAGCCAGCGTTCGGGTATTTCTCAGCTGCGCATCCCCTCCAAGGCCTGCCCTTGCGGTTCGAAGGCATGGGGCCAGTTCCCCAGGGCGATTTCACGCCATAAGCGCACTTGATTCACATGGACTCCAAAATAGGAGACGATCCATTTCGTGAAGTATATCCCCCGCCATAGGCAAAGTAAGTCTACCGACGATCTGCCAACGCGGATGAGTGGTACGAGGCCACTCCTGTATAGCTGGACCGAATCCACTTACCGTAATAATCCGCCGCTGTATTGCAACCGATACACAATTGCATTGTCTCGGGAGATGGTCTCATTTCCCCAGAAGGCGTCAAATCTTCCTTTGTGTGCATTTCCGTACGCGTACATGCCGTCGTGATAGTCGTCAGGCCCACGGAAAGGATTGTCGTTCGAAACCTGTCGCAACGCCGCCCGCAAAAAGGCGTATATGCTCCTGATATCCTCGGGCGCAAGTATGGACTGGTCAACGCCTCCTGCGTAACTCATCGACCATATGGGTTGCTCATCCTGGTACACGGTTTCCTGGCCGACAAAATACGAGACGCCGAAATAGATGTCGCGATAGAAGAGTGAGCCGTCGCGATATTCAAGTTGACGGGAACCAGGCAACAAGGGGGTGACAGAGGCATCGTCCCCTTGCGAGGCATAGGTCTGTCGTTTGGCTTCAAGTAAGAAATCGAGTATCGGGTTGGACGACAGCATTGCATTCACCTCGCAGGATTTTCCCAGTGTGAGATCCGTGCGGTTCGCGCATCGGGCTGATTAGGTGAAGCCGCCGGACAGGGGAATCTCATACCAGCGGAACAGAAAAGTGCCTTGGTTGCCCGACGAAGTCAATATATAATTCATTGCGAGCGAATGTCCGGGAGTAACGATAACCGGGAAGGGGTAATGTTGATCCTGAACATCCAAAAATTGGGTGTAGAAGACGCTTCCTCCCGTCAGGGAGACGCCCGATCCACCGCCCGCGGCAATCGTGCATAGTGGACTCTTTCCCGAAAAACCAGTGTTCAAGTTGTACGCTGTCACAGCAGATACGCCGTTGGCGGTGCCATCGATGACGGCCGTCATCTGGGCAAGCGCGGTGGCGTTCGTCGAAATCTCAATAAAATCGAGAACCGCCCGAATGCCGGATCCAGACGGATTCGTCAACCTCATGACCATCTGTTGGCTGGAGCCGCTGGAACTGAGAACACCCGATGACACCTGAAAGGCGTTGCCTGCGAGAGTTTCGGCCACAATGATTTGCGCTATGGAATAAAGCAGCGAAGTCAACTCGTTAAATACTTTATTGTTCAAGTCTGTCATCTCCAAAAGACGCCGACATTGTTCATTGTGACTAGGTGGTGAAGCCGCCGGACAAGGGAATCTCATACCAGCGCCACCGAAAGGCGCTTTGGGTAGTCGACATGCCGCTGGTCAATGTATAACTCATCGCGACGGAATGTCCCGGTGTGACGACAACGGGAAAGGGGTAGTGATTATCCAATATGTTCAGGAACTGATTGTAGATGACGCTTCCGCCCGTCAGGGAAACCCCCGATCCACCGCCTGCGGCAATCGTGCATAGCGGACTCTTCCCGAGAAACTCAGTATTCAGATTGTACGCTGTCACAGCAGACAGGCCAGCTACGGTGCCGTCGATCGCGGCTTTCATCAACGCGAGCGTGGTGGTGTTCACCGAGAGTTCTACACTGTCAATGACCGCCCGGATGCCGGATCCGGACGGATTCGTCAGCGCCATGACCATCTGTTGGCTGGAGCTTGCGCTGAGCACGCCCGAAGATACCCGAAAAGCGTTTCCTGCAAGCGCTTCAGCCACGATGATTTGCGATATAGTATAAAGTGGTGCTCTTAACTCGTTGAATGCTTTATTATTCACTTTGATTTCATACTCCCTCCCAAACTCAAGGGCGCAATCATCCATGACACCGTTTCGTCCCTGGGACTTTCCGCGTTCTCGCCGCAAGCAGCACTCACTTTCTGATCACGATATGCGATGCGCTTATTATTGTTGCATCAATTCAACTCCCCAGAGGCTTTTGCCAGGGCTTTACGGCGCCTTCACGTAAAGGTAGGCTATGGGTGCTGTGAATCGACAAGGCTTGTAAGAAATTCTGCAATTTGACTGGTTAGCACTGGCCCATGGCCGGTCGCAAGAAATGCCGCATCATGTCGCGACAGAGACTGCAAACCGCTGATGTAACGGTCAAAACGATAGGTTGAGCCATCTTCTGGGCTGTTTGACCATTGCCGCACAAAGTTCCTCGTATTGGTTCGCAACTCATTTCCAAAAGTCAGGAAACCATCTGTCTGAGTCTCAGCTCCAAAAAAACAGATGCGGGGAAGGCTTCAGTTCTGGACCAGCGATGGCGGAACAGCAAGATTGACGTGGGAGGCAGCGCTCCTGCGGATTGTCAGCAAGCAACTCAGTTGTTTGTTACTATTATGGCAGGATATCGCAACTGAACATGTGGACAGGCGTTGCTTCGCAAGTATCAGGGGTGACGCGCGACATCTGCGAAAGTCCGTTTGCAGTACAGCTCGGAGATGCGGACGAAATGTGTAGGAGGCGCTTCGTGGACAAGATAACTCTCAGACCGATAGACCGCGGCAACTGGCGAGAGTGTATAGGTCTTTCCGTCTCAGATGAACAGAAGAGTTTTGTAGCATCCAATCTGTTCTCTCTGGCACAAGCCGGGGTGTTTGATGAATGTGTTCCTCTTGGCATTTATCACGGAGATGCGATGGTGGGATTTGTCATGTATGCCCTTGATGCACAGGATCACAACTACTGGGTCTACAGGCTGATGATAGATCAGCGGCATCAGCGCCAGGGATTCGGGAAAGCAGCCATGATTGAGGTGATGGATCGCCTGAAGGGTTTGCCTGATTGTATTAGGGTACGTATATCGTACGAACCTGAAAACGAAGGTGCGGCGTTATTGTACAGAAATCTTGGATTCCGAGAAACCGGAGAAATCATAGAAGGTGAGATCGTCCTGGAATGGATGGACCATCATCGTGACGGTGGTCGGTTGCTATGAGGGAGTGAGACGTGAAGGCATCGGTTCAGGCCAGAGTGGACAGGAGGTGCGGGCGGTGAAAGGACTTGATCTCAGTGAGCGGTTCTATCGGGAGGTGGTATCGCCAGTCATTGCAGCGGCATTGCCGCAGCTTTTGGGTCGTTGCGCGGCCGGGTTGATCGGATTTGGCTCCGATGTTCTGGGGCATGACGATGAACAGTCGCGCGATCACGAGTGGGGGGCGCGCTGCATTCTGTGGCTTGCGCCGGAAGACTATGCCGCGTACGCGAACACCCTGGACAGCATGTTGGATCAGGAAGTTCCGTCTACCTTTTATGGCTTTCCCGCGCGATTTCGGCGCCATCCCATCGGGTACTTCGTTCCCGCAGGCGATGAACAGCGAGGCGTCCATCATGTCGGCTTGACGACCGTGCAACGATTCGTCCAGTTCAATCCGGGGATGCAAGGGGAGCAACTGGAGCCGCTCGATTGGTTGTGTATTCCGGAGCAGAAACTCCTGGAGGTGACGCGGGGCAGGATCTTTCACGATCCAGTCGGCGACATCACGCGCATCCGCGAGAGTTTGGCCTATCTTCCCGAAGATATTTGGATCTTCAAGCTGTTGTATGCCTGGCAGGCGCTTGACGTCAATGCGGACAATATTCGCCTGTGCGCATCCCGCGGCGATACCCTATCCGCCCGTTTGGCCTATCAACGCACCGTGGATGTCGTGATTCGGTTGGTCTTCCTGTTGAATCGACTGGGCATGACAGAGACGGTGGAACTGACAGCGCCTTCATCGGCCAGGGGACATTTTCGCTGGTCTTCTTCGGCGGTCGTACAGGCGCTTGCGAAGCGGCTCAGTCCGGAACTGCGGGAACTCGAATGGGTCGGAGGCATTGACCAGTGGGTGACGAATGAGGACATCCTGGTCTGGGCGAATCAGTATACCAAATTCAAACCCCTCTACTCTGCGCAATCAAAGGCGAGCCGCGATCAGATTGGGGATTGGCTCATTTGACATCCATGAGCGGCCCCCGAACGCGGGGGGGGGGGGGGGGGGGCGCCCCGAAAAAAGAGG
>JAJYTO010000175.1:4950-7564 GCA_021793015.1 Bacillota bacterium | reverse complement strand
CCCGCCATCGTCTGCGCGCCGATTAACTCCATCACGCCTTCGGCCTGCGCCAGATCCACTCGTCCTCCCAAAAAAGCGCGTTTGGTAAACTCGCCGGGTTCCGCGAGTCTGGCGCCAGCTCTCAACAATTCCAGCAGGATAGCTTGGACCGGCTGCGTTCCGCCATGGCATCCAATCTCCACAACATCCTCCGTCGTGTATGTTCGCGGCGCTCTCATGACTGTCGCCAACACTTCGTCGATGTGCGCCCCGGAATCCATATGCACAATCCACCCGTGCCATACAGTATGGCTAGGCGCTGTCTGCAGTGGCACACTCCCGCGAAATATCCGATCGACAATGCTGAGCGACCGGGAGCCGCTGACCCGAATCACAGCGATACTGGCTTCGCCTATCGCTGTCGCGATCGCCGCAATCGTATCCGAGTCCCCCACATCGCCCCGCCTCCTCGCATTCACCGTCACACACCAAAAAGCCGGAGTAGTGGCATCCCCTCCAACTTTCGCCTTACCCCCCGCGTTGTCCCGTGCATTAGTCTGTTTCGACGACAACCCCAATGCTACGGATTCCTGTTTGCGGTCGCCGCCCTGGAAGCCTTGCGAGGCGCCACGGGCACAATCACGATCGCCCGATCGGGATCCGTACCGCGACTTTCCGTTCTCACGTCCATCCGATCCTGCAATGCCATATGAATCACCTTGCGTTCAGGGGCCGCCATTGCCTGCAAGCGGACTTCCTTTCCAAGAACCAATGCGCGTTCCGCCATTTTTTGCGCCGTAAAAACCAATGCCTGACGGCGTCTTTCTCGGTACCCCTCCGCGTCGACAATAAACCGCACATGTTTATCCACGTACTTGTTGCCTATCACATTCACCAGATACTGAATCGCATCCAAAGTCTGACCATGTTTACCGATCAGTATACCCACCCGATCACCTGTCAGTTCAAAGGTAACCTCCTCTTTGGCGAATTTCTTGCCGACTCTGATGGCCAACCGCATCGCCACCAACATTTCGCGCAAAAACCGCTCCGCGTCACCGACGGGATCTTCGACCACCATCACGTCTACCTCGGCGTCGCGGGCGCCCAGCCCCAAAAAACCCTTTGACGGAGCAACCCTGACCACCACCTCGGCGCGATCACGACTCACTCCCACCTGATGCAGCGCCTGTGCAACTGCCAGTTCCACCGTCTTGGCAGATACAGACACTTTCCTCATTGGCCGTCAACTCCTAATTGGCGCTCTTGACCTTTATAAAGTACATCTGCGCGATCGTAAACAGGTTGCTGAACACCCAATACAGCGACAGCGCCGCAAAGGCGCGCATCGCAAAGAAAAAAATCATAATTGGAAACAAGTACTGCAGGAGACGCTGTTGACTTGGATCCATCTGCACCATGGTCAACTTCTGCTGAAAATAGCTTGTCACACCCGCCAGCACCGGCAGAATGAACGTATGATCCGGCGCCCCGAGCGGCAGGACGCCTAGAAAATTCGAATACAGCATGGCATGATCCGTGTAAATGGCCCGGTACAACAACGTGAGAACCACAAACTGAACAATCATGGGCATACAGCCCGCGAGAGGATTGATGCCCTCCGCACGATACAGGGCCATCGTTTCTTCCTGATACTTTTTCGGCTCCTTACCGTATTTCTCCTTCAGTTCCTGCATCTGAGGACGCAATAACTGCATCTTCTTCGAATTTCTCAGACTGGTGAGCATCAGAGGCATGGTCAGCAGTCGAATGATCACAGTGACAATGATCAGAGCAATCCCATAATCACCGCCAACATAATGGGCAACCAAGTTAATGAAATCACTGAACAGATTGACAGCCTGGCCCCAAATGCTTACACTGGCAACCGCCTTCTTCGCCGTCGCCGCCAACGCCTCGCCAGAAAAAGATAGAAAAAATAGAACCAATGCACTCTCTATAGCCAGCCTAGTCGTCCGCGACCGCAAATGCACCCAACCTCCCAAATCTCTAAGGCACCGGATCGTAACCACCCGGATGCCATGGACCGCACCGTACAATCCTCCTGACGGACAGGAACCCCCCGTGCAAGACTCCGTGCTTCGATAACGCCTCGATACAGTAACTCGAACAGGTGGGGTAGAATCTGCACGAAGGAGGGGTTAGCGGCGATATGAAAACCTGATACAGTCTTATGACAGCCACCAGAATGGTTTTCATCGTTCACCACTGCGCTCTTCCGCCCGGCAGCCCATGACCCTCGCCTTCATCAACAATTTGACCAGTTGGGTCTCGGATTCCATATAACCAGCCTCCGCGGCGCCCTTGCGGGCAATGATAACCAGATCATACCCGTCCTCAAAAAGCCATAGCCGCTTACGCACAATCTCCCTCATGAGGCGCTTCACACGATTGCGCACCACCGCATTGCCTACCTTCTTGCTCACGGAAAACCCGACCCTGCTTGGACGGCTGCGATCCTTTCTAATAACATAAAGCACATACAGCCGATTCGCAACTGAATTTCCCTTCGCAAAAATAAAACGGAAGTCTCCATTTCGCCTCAAACGATGTCCCTTTACCGTGAGTTTGCTCAACTGTCCGTTGCGACTTGAAACCTGCCCGTCTCGTTTGT
>JAJYTO010000175.1:0-4940 GCA_021793015.1 Bacillota bacterium | reverse complement strand
GTCCAAAAACGAACAGCCTCCCAATCCACGCATACCCCGCAGAAACCTAAAAAAAGACCACCGATTCAGTGGCCTTATGCAGAAAGCACTTTTCTACCCTTCCGTCTGCGAGCCGCCAGGACGCGACGACCACCTTTTGTCGACATCCGCTGGCGAAATCCATGCACTTTCTTTCGCCTTCTCACATTTGGATTAAATGTAGGTTTCACTGACACAGCACCTCCCTGAAGCACACGACCGACAATGCACCAACATATTATAGTCAACCCGACTGCCTCGTGTCAACTTGCCACACATAAAATGTAATATTGACTATAAAATATCCTCCCATACTCAACCATCGAGATTTCTTGCCATCCCATCATCGAAAAATTTTTCCCTTGGATCCTCCACACCCACTTATCCACAAGTGGGTAAAATTCTTCGCAACCTCGTCCTGTCGATCCTTAAGCGGATGATTTATACACCGCGGAATCACCGTGCAACGATTTGCGCTTCCTCCAGCACGGATCGCGGCAACCTGTGAAAAATCCTTGTCTAGCTGTATCGAATCTGATATGATTGGACAGCGCAAATCCCTTCATACATCAATCTATCCACAGGTTATTAACACTTGTGGATAAGTTGTCCGATCTATCCATGCCTGTTGAAGAGTGCCAGCGTATCGCTCAGGAGTTTTCCATTTGAAACAGCCGTACTCCTCAAGCTGTAACCGTCGAATGCCGAGGAATTCGCCCTGTGGATAACTGAACACCGCCTAGGGGGCTTTATCGTATGACTTCGTCTGGAGGCGCGCTTTGGCAACAAGCGTTGCAGGCATTGAACACGAAACTACCAAAGGAAATATTTGAGACATGGCTGGCGGCCACTGAGGTTTACCACAGTGATCCGCACACGTTAATCATCAGCGTTCCCACAGAGGTAGCTCTCGATCACATCAACAAATATCTTCTCGAAACGATTGTACAGACCGTCGTTGCACTGGCTGGGCGCACTATCGAGGTATCGTTTGTCCGCATCGAACCGACAAAGAGCCAAATCGGCGAAAGATCCCATGCCGGACTCCCTGCAGCACACGACGACTTCAATGTACATTCGCAACAATTCAATCCCAAATATACATTCGACACCTTCGTGATCGGGGAACGCAATCGCTTGGCGCATGCGGCCAGCATTGCCGTGTCAGAAAGACCGGCTCAAAATTACAATCCCTTTTTCATGTATGGCGGCGTCGGATTGGGAAAAACCCATCTCATGCATGCGATTGGGCAACACGCTCTCGAACTCAACGCTTCGGCGAAAGTGGTGTACATAACGAGCGAAACATTTCTCAATGAATTCGTAACCGCTTTACAAATGAATACGATCGATGAGTTCAGAAATAAGTACCGCAAGGTGGACATACTTCTTATCGACGATATTCAGTTCATTTCTGGGAAGGAATCGACTCAGGAAGAATTTTTCCACACGTTCAATGCCTTGCATGGAGACCACAAGCAGATTGTCATTACCAGCGACCGCCCCCCAAAAGCGATTGAACACCTGGAGGACCGACTGCGTTCACGATTCTCTGGAGGTCTCATCATTGACATCAAACCCCCTGAATTTGAGACGCGAGTGGCAATCTTGAAAAAAAAAGCGAAAGCAGAGGGGATTGACATCTCCAACGATGTGCTGAACCTCATTGCCTCCAAAGTTGAAACCAACGTTCGCGAACTGGCCGGAGCGCTTATTCGCGTGATCGCTTTTTCATCCATGATGAACAGGGATATCGATACGTCGCTCGTTGAAGAAGCACTGGTTGACATCGCCCCGGAAAACGCAAGCAGACCTCTGTCCATACTGGATGTACAAAAGGCCGTTTGCTCCCACTATCATATGAGACTCGACGATTTAGTCAGCCGTTCGCGACAGAAAAACATCGCCTATCCCAGACAAATCGCCATGTACCTGGCGAGACAGTTGACAGGCCTGTCGCTCCCCAAGATCGGGAAAGAATTTGGCGGCAGAGATCATACCACGGTACTGTACGCCTGCGACAAAATTACCACCGATATTAACGCGGACCGGCGCGTAGAACAACTCATTCGCAAACTGACTGACAATCTGGATGTACACACCACCAAGGGATAATCAGGCGCACTTATCCCATGCTTCTGCACAGGCAAAAAAGCGCAAGAATCCCTGTCACTGCGCTTATCCACAGATTCAACAGCCCTTACTAGTACTATTGTTTTTAAAAATCTCTATCACTACTACATATTTATGCAAAGGGGAGTTCTTCAATGCGTGTTGTTTTAGAAAAGAATACGCTTCTCCAATCACTGCAAATCGTTGCCCGCGCCGTGCCGACAAGAACCACGAAACCTATTCTGTACGGCGTCAAATTTTCTGCGGATCACTCCACCTTCTCCCTCAGCGCCTACGATCTCGAAATCGCGATCGAAACCGTGCTGTCTGCTGATCCAGCGGAAAATCCTCCCCTGTTGCAGATCGAAGAACCTGGCAGCATCGTGCTGCACGCCAGGTATCTCATCGAAATCATCCGCAAATTGCCCCATCATCTCGTGCGAATGGATGTTCAGGATTTGACGACCACCATCCGCTCAGGCAACGCCATCTACACTCTCAACGGCATGGACCCGCGGGAATATCCCCAACTTCCCAATGTTGACGATCAGCCAGGATTGTCCGTCGCTGCTGATGCGCTCAGAGGCCTCATTGACCACACGGCTTTCGCTGTGGCCGTTTCAGAAGCGCGACCTACACTCACCGGGGTCTTGTGGACGTATCGGGAGGGCTTCCTTGTGTTTACGGCCACAGACAGCCACCGGCTCTCGACGCAGACGATGGAAGTCGGGGCGCCCCAAGGCTATGAGGATGTCGAAGCCATCATTCCGGGTAAAAGTCTCCTTGAACTCTCGCATATACTTCCGGGCAGTGACGCCGTGTGCGACCTGTACCTGACAGAAAACCAGCTTCTGGTCGCCTTTGCAAACACCAGGTTCTTCTCAAGATTGATCGATGGAAGGTATCCTGATGTATCAAGAATCATTCCATCGACATGGCGCACCGCGATCACCATCGAACCAAAAACATTCAGCGAATGTATTGAACGCGCTGCGCTCCTGGCGCGCGACAATGATAACCAGGTCATCCGGCTGAATCTGCGCAGAACTCATATTGAGATTTCTTCGCACTCTCCAGAGATCGGCAAAATCACAGAAACAACGGAACCCAACACGTTTGAAGGGGAAGACATGCTGATTGCCTGTAATTCCAAGTACCTTCTCGACGCCCTGAAGGCCTCGTCCGACTCCCTGATCCGGATCGAATTTACGGGCCCCGGCAGCGCATTTATGCTAAAATCAGTCCAGGATGAGCGACATTTACATCTCATTTTGCCAGTGAGGGTAGTGAACACTTGATCACACTTGCCATTGACAGGCCATACATCACCCTTCAACAAGCGTTGAAGATGAGCGGATTGATTCCATCCGGCGGCGCCGCTAAGATCGTCCTCGGGCGCTCTGCGGCGGTGGTCAACGGGGAACTGGAGAACCGCCGAGGCAGAAAGCTATATCCTGGAGACACTGTGGAAATTCTTGAAAAAACCATTTATATCGACCAATCATGAAGATCATCCGGTTGGATCTCATGAATTTTCGCAGGTTTGAGTATAGCCAGATCGCCTTTTCGTCAGGACTGAATATCATTGTGGGGAACAATGCCTCCGGCAAAACCACAATTTTGGAGTCTATATCCATGTTCGCTCTGGGGCGTTCCCTGCGGACCAGGCTTGACAAGGAATTGATCCGTTTTGGCCAGCCAGAGGCGCAATTGAGAATCAAACTCCAGACAATCCACAACAGCAATAGCGACATGGCGATCAGAATCAGCGGCAAAGGGAAGCAGATTGCCGTGAACGGCGTCAGCAAGAAGCATGTGAGTGAGATTCTCGGCCATCTGTACATAGTTTCTTTCACTCCTGAGACTCTTCAACTCATCAAAGCCGGCCCGGAGGAACGCCGACGGTTTCTGAACGTCGCGATGGCCCAGTGTGTTCAAGGGTATGCGGACGTACTGCGTTCCTATCATCATATTCTGCAACAGCGCAACCATTTGTTGCGCATGCGGCAAACAGAGTCGCTGTCCACTTGGGACGAACAACTCAGTGAACTTGGCGCCCGCATCATCAGCGAGCGACAACGCTTTTCCAGAGAACTCGCCGCTGGAGCGCGCACTTTGTACGAATCGCTGGCAGACTCTTCGGACCATCTGTCGATACAGTATCGAACCCAGTGTTCCGGCGAATCATCCGTTGCAGTGCAACAGTCGCTGGCATCTCTGTTGGCCCGGCATGCGCAAAGCGATGTCATGCGCGGCTATACGACAGTCGGGCCGCACCGCGATGATCTTCAGGTGCTCATTGACGACCATCAGGCCGCCAAGTATGCCTCACAGGGGCAAATTCGGACAGCGGCGCTTGCCATGCAACTCAGTCTGATCGCATACATAGAGACTCACACCGGAGAGTCTCCTGTCATACTGCTGGATGATGTGCTATCTGAACTTGATGAACATCGACAAAAACAACTTCTGAACTTCGTCGACAAGACCCAGGCGATCATTACCACGGCTCACCAATCTTCCATCAGTTGGAATCAACTCCAATCCGTAAAGGTAATCCGAGTTGATCGTGGTATAATATCGAATGAGGGGTGAAAGATGGAATGTATGTGAATATTGGCGGAGACATGATCCTCAATGCGAAAGATGTCGTTGCGGCGCTGAATGCGAAACAGGCGAATCGCCCCCCGATCAACGCTCAATTGTTGGATATGATGGAGTCAAATCCCCGAACCTATATCATAACGCGCACACGAATCTATGCATCTCAAGTGTCCACTCGCACTCTGCAGAGGAGGATGCGCAGTACC
>JAJYTO010000174.1 GCA_021793015.1 Bacillota bacterium | reverse complement strand
GATTCAAGATCTGGCGTCCGAGGCTTTAGTCGGACGCTATATGCACCGCTTCGCGCCTGCCCTAATTTGGATTATCACTGCTCCCCTTGGCGCTGACGCAGCAATGCGCCGGGGAGTTCTGACCCCTTTTTGAACTACCTCTTTAACGCCGACCAGAAGTGGGCGTCCTCCGAGCCGAGATGCCACACGGCCAGCCCGCGCAACCCAAACGTTTGAACAAGGCGCGCAATGGCGGCGATGCTTTGGCTGTTTTCATACCAGACCGTATGCAGTGTTCCCGATGCGCTGCGATAGGAGAACGTGGCGCTGTAGGAAGCCGGGTCCAGTGTGATGTGCGCTTTGCGCGCTTGCGCCAGGGCGTTGGCCTGCCCCATGCTGATCTCCTGAGCGCTGCCTCCGGACCAGTTATAGCCATAATCTGCGGCGCCAAGGAGAATCTTGCTTGCAGGCATCTGCTGCAGCGCGTACTGGATGACCCGCTGGTCGTTGGAGAGAGTGGCGATGGGTCCGGGTCCGCTGTTGGGGGTGTGTTCGTCGTAGGTGATCAGCATGACCAGGTCTGCCTGTTGCGCCAGCGCCGCATAGGCGTATGGGCTTTGCCCGCCGGTGCTCATGACGCGCTCGGGCAAACAGATCATGGTGAGAGCTCCTTGCGCCTGCAGCGCTTTGTGCAGTTCGCTCATGAAGGTCACATACACTTGGCGATCCTTGGGCCAGATGTTCTCGAAATCGACAGTGACGCCCGCAAGACCTTCGGCGGCGACGATGTGGGCGACTTCCTGCACGAGGCCGACGCGGGTCGCCGCATGTTGCAGCATCTGATTCACGATTTGCGGGTTTGGTTGATTGGTTGCGTCATTATAATTGGCCAGAACAAGAAATGGACGCACACCGTCCGTCTGCGCCAGTTTCAACTCTTGAACGACGGCGGGACCGGCCGACAGCGCGGTGAGCAGGTACCGGGTGTGGTCGATGGCCTCCCTGACGCGCGCGGAACCGCTGGGAAAATCGGCGATAAATGGATAGTCGGTGAGGCCGACGGCGGATATGTTGCTTCGATTGGCGGCCAGATCCGCGTTTTGCGCGGACAGCGCGGGGGAACTCGTGCTGAAAAAGTAGATCCAGGGGCGCCGAACGGGCGTCGGAGCAGGCGGCGACAGCCACTGCGATGGCTGTCGCGGTTTTGCCATGACGCTGTTCGCGTGGGCGATCAGGGCTCCAAATTGCGCTCTTGTCATGGCGGCGGCGGGCGCGAAGCGGCCAGGCGCGATCGTGGTCATGATTCCCGTCGCGAGCAAGCTGTTTACGTACATGGCGTCGTCCACAGACACTCCCGCCATGTCAGTCAGGGCAAATGGCCGAAGATAGTCGAATTGATTGATCCCGTAGAGGCGGGCGAGCAGCAGGGCAATCCAGAGCCGGGGCGCCGGCGCTGAAAATGACGGGATCGACAAACCGTTCAGGTCGCCGTGCGCCGCGGCAAACCACACGTAAGGGGCGACGCTGGCGCCCGGCGTCTGTCCGTTGCCGGCATGAAC
Source organism: Bacillota bacterium (assembly GCA_021793015.1). GTDB lineage: Bacteria > Bacillota > Bacilli > Alicyclobacillales > SLC66 > JAKADD01. The sequence goes on along the minus strand of JAJYTO010000174.1, from coordinate 6,029 downwards.
GGGGACAGCCTTGGCGGCGAGGACATGGGAGTGATACGATAAGGCCATCGCGATAGCGTCCCCATAACTGATGGGAGCGTTCGGGTTAAATGCGGCGTCGACGGCGTCCGGAGGCAACTGCGCGAGCATGTGCAGGGCGAGCGCGCGCAAGGGTGTGGCAGCCGTCAGACGAAGGAGAATCGTTCGGGCAAGAGCAAACTGACGGACGCGGCTGTCTGCGTAGCAGTTTGCCAAGCCCCATTCTCCGTAGGGATTGTTCGGAGCCAGCGCCAACTGGTTGTGAAACGCTTCCTCGGCGGCGCGGAAATTATGCTGCACATAATATCCCCACCCAATGATGTTCCACACGGTGTCATCGCGCGGGTTCAGTTGCAGCGCATGCATGAGTATCGGTAAGGCAGCCTTGAAATTGCTGCTTGCCAGCAGCGCGCCCTCCGCATAGACGGGTTGCTCCCACTGCGGAGCGAGCTTTGCAGCGCGCGCAAAGTCTTTCAGGGCCTCGGCGGGATTGGCCAATTTGGCCGCAAGACCCGCCTGATACAGGGCGACAGCCTGCGCCGGCACCGCTGCCGCCGATGCAAGTGGAACGCTCCTGACAGGCGCGGCAATCTCCCCGTACAAGATGGCGATCACGATGATCGGAACTATGAACACGCGTTTCATTCTATAAAAAATCCCTTCCCGCCGTCCGTTTCCCTCGTTAGGGAATGCGGATATGGTACAGATAGGATACAATAGAAATATAGATTCGTACAGGCAGTGTTTTCGGGGGAACTTGGGCTGGGGGTGAGGCGTTTGATGGATCTGACAGAACTCTCTGCGCGGCTTCGCGCGCGGGACGTCACGAGTGAAGAAGTGGTCATGGGCTATTTGGACAGAATCAAGGCGTATGACGGCATGTTGAACTCCTATATCACGGTCTGCGCCGACGAGGCGCTGGACAAGGCGCGGGCGACCGACAAAAGGCGCGCGTCGAGCCCCGAAGACAGGCGTCTCAGCGGCGTTCCCATCGCGATTAAGGATCTTATTGCAACGAAAGGGGTTCGCACCACAGCGGGGTCCGCGGTGTTGGCCCAGGACGTTCCGGCGCAGGATGCCACGGTGTGGCGGAGACTCGCGCAAGAGGGCGCCATTTTGCTGGGCAAGTTGAATCTGCATGAGTTTGCCTACGGACCCACGGGCGAAAATCCCCACTACGGCCCCGCGCACAATCCGTGGAATGTATCCCGGATCGCGGGTGGATCAAGCGGCGGCAGCGCGGCGGCGGTGGCGGCCGATTTGACCCCCGCCTCGATCGGCACCGATACGGGAGGATCCATCAGAATTCCCGCCGCCTGCACGGGCACGGTCGGTCTCAAGCCCACCTACGGCCTTGTCAGCAAAGCGGGAGTGGCGCCGCTCGCTTTTACCCTGGATCATGTCGGACCCATGACGCGCTCGGTGCGGGACGCGGCGCTGTTGCTGCAGATTCTGGCGGGGGTTGACGAGCTTGATCCAACGACCCGCAAGGGTCCGGCAGGCGACTATGCCGCTCTGATCGGCAGCTCGGTTACGGGTCTGCGCGTCGGGTTTGACGAGCGGTTCTTCCTTTCTGAGATCGCGGGGGAGGTGGCGCTTCGCACTGACGAGGCAGTCAGCGCCCTGCGCGAAGCGGGAGCCGTGATCAAGGCTGTCGAACTGCCCCTGATCGATGAAGTGGCGCGGCATCAGAATGTCATCATCTCCTCAGAAGCTCTGGCGGTGCACGATGAGTGGCTGCATCAGCACGGGGAGATGTACGGCGATGACGTACGCGAGCGTCTGGAGGCGGGCAGGATCTACTCGGGGATGGACTACGCGCGGGCGCATGAGTTTCGCTTGCGGTTCACGCACGGGATGGCGCGGATCTTTGCAGACGTGGACGCGATTCTTTCGCCCACGCTGCCGTTTGTGGCAACTCCGATTGGAGAGAGACATGTGCAGTTGGGGAGCAGTCAACATCTGTTGCGGTCTGCTCTCACCCGTTTTACGCATCCATTCAATCTCGCCGGCTTGCCCGCGTTGTCTGTGCCCTGCGGTCTGTCAACAGAGGGGTTGCCGATCGGGATTCAACTGGTCGGTCCGTGGTTTGCCGAAGCGACCCTCTTTCAACTGGGGGCCGTTCTGGAGAAAGTGTGGCCGTTTGCGGCGCCGCCGCTGTTTCACTGACCTATTCTCAGGACCGGAAAGGGTGTTTGACCTGTTATGACGGAGATTGCCGAAACCGTATGGCGACGGTGGCATGGCGACAGGCGATTGCTTTCTCCACTGCGCAACGAACTGCAGGCGTTGATGGAAGCGGGCGCACAGGCGGAACTGCTCGACCGCTTTGCGGAGGATCTGCAGTTTGGCACGGGCGGGTTGCGCGCGAAGATGGGCGTGGGCACCAATCGGATGAATGTGTACACGGTTCGGCGCGCGACGGCCGGGGTGGTGGAATGGATTCGCAACAGCATGCCCAGAGAACGGTGGCGCCTGGCCATCGGATTTGACGGCAGACGCGACTCGGCGACATTTGCCAGGGAGATCGCCGGTGTGGCTGCGGCGTGCGGCGTGAATGTCTGCCTGTTTGCCGAGGCGAGGCCAACGCCGATGCTGTCGTTTGCGGTCCGTCACCTGCAATGCGCAGCGGGCGTGATGGTGACGGCCAGTCACAATCCGCCCGAGTACAACGGCTACAAAGTGTACGGAGCCGACGGAGGACAGGTTTTGCCGGATGACGCCGAGCGGATCGTGGCGCTGATGCGGCAGGAGACCGACCTGTTCGGCATCGTTGCGCTGACGCCGGACCATGAACGGTACCGGGAGTTGGTCGCGATTCTCGCAGAGGATCTGGAACGCGCGTACTACGATCGTCTGGCGCCGCTGCTGCACGTCGAGCGAGCAGAGGACAAGGACGCTCTGACCATTGTCTACACGCCCCTGCACGGGACAGGCGGGGCAACAGTGCCGCAAGCGTTGCGGCTGGCGGGCTACAACCACGTTTACGCAGTGCCTGAGCAATCAGCGCTGGACGAGCAATTCACCTTTGTCCGCAACCCGAACCCCGAGGAGAGCGTTGCGTATGATCGCGCTCTCCTCCTCGCGCAGGAGCGGTCGGCGGACATCGTGCTCGCGACCGATCCCGACGCGGACCGCGTGGGCATGATGGCGAGACGGTCGGACGGGCGCTACGAATTGCTTTCCGGCAATGAAGTGGGCGCGCTGTTCCTGTCTTATCACCTGGAGACACTGAGTGAGCAGGGGATAATGCCCGAGCGGGGCGCCGTGGTCACGACCATCGTCTCATCTGGGTTTGGCGAGGCGGTGGCGCGCGCGCATGGTGTGTTCACTGAGCGGACGCTTACCGGATTCAAGTACATTGGGGATAAGATCGAACAGTATGAGCAAGATGGAACCCGTCATTTTGTGTTCGGTTATGAAGAGAGCGTGGGGTATTTGCTGCTCCCGTTTGTACGCGACAAAGACGGCATCCAGGCGGCGGTGTTTCTGGCTAACATGGCCGCCTCCCTGAAACGCCGGTACGGGGATCTGGGTACAGCGCTGGAGGCGCTGTACCGCCGGTTCGGATATTATCGGGATCGTTTGCTCAGCTACACATTTGCGGGGCGCGATGGGGTGCAGCGCATGAATGCCCTGATGGCTGATTTGCGCGGGGATCCCTTGCGTGCGCGGGATGTGTCATTGTCCGCCGTGGAAGACTACCTGACACTGCTGGCGACCGCTGTGGCTGATGGTCGGCAAAGCGCGCTCCAGTTGCCGGCGTCGGATGTGTTGAAATTCCGGTTTACCGGCGACGCATGGGTTGCCGTCCGTCCATCTGGCACCGAACCAAAACTGAAGGTGTACATTGGCGTGAAAGGAACCGACATGCAAACCGCCGCAGACCAGGTGGAACACCTGCAGTCAGTGGTGGAGGCTCGCCTGCAGTCGTTTCTTGCTTAAAGGAGCCGCCGCACGTTGGCCGCATGGTTCCACCGCCCGCCGGGTGTGCGCCCATTGTGCGTGTGCACATATACGTGCGCGAATTTGTGTGCTATACTGTGTGCGCACACAAGGTGAGGAGGGTGTTAACATGGAATTTACGACATATGAAATTGCATACCGTCTCAATGTATCTGAAGAAACAGTGCGCAGGTGGATTCGGACTCATCAGTTGCCTGCGGACGACGCAAGCGGGAAATACCTCGTCAAAGAGGAAGACTTGCAACAGTTTTTGAGTAGACGCGGCTCTCCTGCGGGCAAGGCCGTCAGTTGGCTGGCCAGTCTCAGCAGCGCCGGCGTGCGCGCCGCAGCTCCCGGAGTGGCGTTTGCAGCAACCAACATCATGACCTCGGCCGCTCTGTCAGGCCTCAAACTATACAAGGTGCTGTCAGGCGCAGAGCAAGTGGGAGCCGATGAACTGTCGCACATGATTGACGACGTCGACAAAAGCATTGCCAGTTTGCAGGAGAATCTGCGTTTGATTCTGGAGCAAAAGGATAAACTCGAATCCGGTATCGCTGAATGGCAGGAGATTCGGGAGAAACTGCTGAAATCTTAGCAACAGGCACTTTGCTTGTGGTTTTGCATGCAATTTTGCACGCAACTTTGAAACGGGTCGTGACCATTGATTGTGACCGTTGATATGGGGGCGCGCCCGTTCAGTGCAAGTCCTGCTTCAGTCGTGCGGAATATCCATTTTTTCTCGAACAACCTCTCTTGAGAAGGCGAGGCCCTGCTCGTGAGATTTGACCGAGTCTGCCTTAACATGACACAACTGGATGTAGAGAATGCGATCAATGAACAGCTCCCTCAAGGCTTTCGCGTCCATGATCTGCATCTGGGGCCGAGCGGCGCCGCAGCCACGTTGAAGGCGCCGTGGCTGCGGCTGAACGTGATGCTGCGCGTGCTTGCACAGCATCGTCCATTCCCAGATCAGCATGCTGCGATGGAGGCAGAGACTGCAGATGCCGCAGAAACTGCAGAGAGCGTGGAGCGACCTGCGCAATCGGCAATGGTTGCAGAGTCTGAACGCCATGCTGAGGCGGGATGGTTCCCGGATCGCGCCGCGGAGCATCCGGGTCGTCCTGCAGGGCATACAGATCGTGCCGCAGAGCACTCGGGTCGTCCTGCGGAACATCTGGAACACCGTGATCGTCTGGATCATCCTGCAGAACAGCAGGAGAAAAGGGTATTCGAAAAACACCGCCCGCGTGACGGGAATGGCGGGCAATCGTGTGACGCGTTGGTGAGAGACGGCGTCGTGTTGGTGGAAGTGCGCGCAACCAAATGGATTCCGATGCCGCGCCTGCTGCTGGCGAATTTGCTGAAACGTTTTGTCGAGGATCTGTCGCCGGCTCTTCGTGTGACGGGCACCTGTGTGCGAGTTGACATCCGGGAGTTGCTGAAACCTTTGTTCAAGGTGCAGGAAGTTGATATGACCCTTGAAGATGGGTTGCTGCGGGTTGAGGGAATCGGAGTGATTGTTGACGTGGAACCTAACTGCCCCAAGAATGGCATTGCCTAGGGAGGCCGTAACAGTATCGAGATAACCTAGTAAAATCCATAAATATATGTTAAATATTTATGGTGATGAGGATGAAAGAAGAATTCATTAGCATTGGAAAAGCGGCAAGGTATTTGGGCATGAGCATTGAAGGGCTACGAAAATGGGAAGTGGATGGTGTGCTTATCCCTCAGCGCACACCTACAGGACATCGGCGGTATCACCTGTCTGATTTACAAGAAATCATGCACGATGAAACCCCATCGCCAGAAAATAATCGATGTGCGATTTATGCGCGGGTCTCTACAAAAAAGCAAGAAGAAGCAGGGAATTTAGAACGACAAATAGGGCGATTGAGTACGTATTCCGCACAACAAAACTGGGTCATTGCCGCCATTGTCACTGATGTGGCCAGCGGTTTGAATGAAAATCGCCGCGGGCTGCAAAAAATCTTACAAATGGTATCGAGCAAAGAAGTGTCCACGGTGGTCGTCGAGTATAAAGATTGTTTCGCGCGGTTCGG
>JAJYTO010000173.1 GCA_021793015.1 Bacillota bacterium | reverse complement strand
GGCGGCCATGACGCCGCGAGACGGGCCTGCTCTGATCCGGGCTGGACCCCGCGCTGCTGCGCGGCGCCATCAGGGGATGAACAAGGCGCCGCGAAGTCTTTCACGGATGCCAGGCCCACTCGGGGATGAGACATATATTGTGCCCGTCACGAGTTTAGCGACAGATCGGGGACGGAGGGAAAAATCGTTGAGTCGTCACATGGCAAGAGAGAGAGCGTTGCAAACGTTGTTTCAGATGGATATCAACCAGATGGAGACCGACCAGGCTGCAGCATATACACAAACGGTGGTTTCTGAAGCGGTGGGGGAAAATGCGTATGATCTGTCCTATTTTACTCTGCTGCTAAACGGCGTTCTGAAACACCGAACATATATCGATACAGTGTTAAACCAGTATAGTGAAGACTGGCTGCTGTCGCGCATGCCCGGGGTGGATCGCAATGTGCTGCGGATCAGCGCTTACGAACTGATATACGAGCAGGAACTTCCTGCGGCGGTGGCCATCGACGAGGCTGTGTCGCTGTGCAAGGATTATGGAACAGAGCATTCGGCCAAATTTGTCAATGGCGTGCTGTCGGGTCTGTTGAAGGATCTTCCCGCCCTGCGCGAACGCGGCCTGGGATCGTCCACATGACAACCGGTCACGATCGCAACGCTGTGTTCGTCGGGATTGATACGAGCAACTATACGACATCCATTTGCGCCATTGACGGCGACGAACGCATCGTGTTTGAAGAGAGGCGCGTGCTGCGGGTTCCGGATGGCGATCGCGGCCTGATGCAATCTGCGGCGCTGTTTCAACACGTGGCCAATCTGCCCGCTCAGTTGGAAAATCTGTCAGAGGCATTGGCAGCTTCGCGGATGGGAGCCATTGGCGTGAGCGCCAAACCTCGACCTGGACCGGGATCGTACATGCCGGTTTTCCTGGCCGGTGTGCTCGCGGCGCGCGCATTGGCGTCCGGAGCGGGGTGCGCACTCATCGAAACGAATCACCAGGCGGGTCACATCGCGGCGGGCGTGGCCACCTCCGGAATGCCTCTGCAGGATGGGGAGACATTTCTGGCGCTCCATCTGTCCGGCGGAACAACGGATGTGTTGTCAGTCGTAAAACAGGAGAACGACTATCGGATCGAGACGGTGGCCACGGGTCTTGATCTGCACGTTGGACAGTTTGTGGACAGGATCGGAGTGGCCCTCGGGCTGCCTTTTCCATGCGGCAAACATTTGGAAGCGCTCGCGGGAACCTGGGCGCAGAAACCGGCGCCGGTCATTCCGAGCCGCGTCAAAGACGGCGCTCCCAGTTTTGCCGGTCCTTTGACGGCAGCCTTGCGCCTGTTGGCCGCTGACGAACCCCCGGCGGCAGTTGCGGCGGGCGTGCTGCGATCGATTGCCGCTGCGGTCGAGAAGATGCTGCGCTACGCATTTGACCAAACGGGGGCGGAGAAAGCGTTGTTGGTCGGCGGCGTCGCCTCCAATCAACTCCTCAGGACCAGGGTGGAAAATCGCTTTGGGGCGGCTCGCGGAAGGAGCACCGGGCTTTATTTTTGCACTCCGCCGTACGCGTCCGACAATGCTTTGGGAGTCGCTCTCATCGCGCGCGAAGCCGTCCGCAGATCACCCGGCGACTGACCGACGCCTGCTGCTCCGTTGCGCACAAGTGTGTGACAGAGCGCTGTGTTCCATGATAAATTTTCTCGCAAAACCGTCATTGGCTTGGCAAAACGGGCTGTAGTATACTAGGAAAGGCATTTTGCGGCGATGGCGAAGGTTAACACGGCTCGACAGCCGGGTCCGCACGATGGGCGACTGCCGCCAAATGCCGGAACCATGAATATCCGATGGGATCGAAACGCCGTCCGTGCGACGGCGAAGCGTAACACGGATCGACAGGCTTAGGAGGAAATCATTTGGGAACGGTCACGCAACTGCCATACGATGAGAGAGTATACGACATCACGATTATCGGCGGGGGTCCGGTCGGACTTTTTACCGCCTTTTATGCCGGTATTCGGGATGCCAGCACGAAGATCATTGACAGTCTGCCGCAACTTGGCGGACAGTTGGCGGAACTCTACCCGGAGAAATTCATATACGATGTGGCGGGCTTTCCGAAAATCCGCGCGATGGATCTCGTCGACCAGTTGATTGAGCAGACGAGCCAGTATCATCCAGCGGTGCATCTGGGAGAAAAAGTGGTCAACCTGATCAAGCGAGAGACCGGCATTTTTGAACTGCATACCGACCACAGGATCCATCTTTCGCGATCTGTCATTATCACCGCAGGCATTGGCGCATTCACGCCAAAGTCTCTTCCTGCGGAAAACGTCAAGAAATTTGAGGGCAATGGCGTTTATTATTATATCGACGACTTGAAGCGGTTCAGAAACAAGCGGGTGCTGGTGGTCGGCGGGGGAGACACGGCTGTGGATTTTGCCCTTATGCTTGACGGCACGGCCAAAGCGGTGACCATGATCCACCGCCGCGACCAGTTTCGCGCCCACGAGGAAAACGTGAAGTCCCTGTTCGCATCAGGAGTTGCCGTGAAGACATTCTATGAGTTAAAAGCGGCGCACGGGGATGATTCGCTGACAGGCGTGACCATTATGGAGAATCGCTCCAAGCAGACGGAAGAACTCGAAGTCGACGCCATTATCGCGAGTCTCGGCTTTTCCGCTTCGCTGGGACCGATTCTGGAGTGGGGGCTGGAGTTTGAGGGCAATGAAATCGTCGTCGACACGCGCATGGGAACAAACATACCGGGCGTTTATGCGGCGGGGGACATCGTCACGTACCCCGGCAAGATTAAACTGATCGCCACCGGATTTGGAGAAGCTCCCACTGCGGTGAACAACGCAAAGACATATCTGGACCCTACGTCCAAACTTCACCCGGGTCACAGCAGCAGCCGCAAGGAGCAGCAATGAAACGCACACATTTTCGCGACTGAGGTGAGGGCATGGCCATTCTGATCGACGGCAAGGCGTGGGCTGCGCACGATCGTGCGCAAACGGCCGCCGCCGCCGCAAAATTGGCGGACAGCGGCGTCAAAGCCGGGCTGGCGGTTGTCCTGATCGGCGAGCATCCCGCATCCATGAGCTATGTGCGTGGAAAGGACAGGGCGGCTGCGGAGGTGGGTATTCACGCCGAAGTCATCCGTCTGCCGTCGTCAACGACCCAGACGGCGTTGCTTGGTCTGATTCGGGAACTGAACGGCGATGAGAGATTTCACGGCATTCTCGTACAGTTGCCGTTGCCGGCCCACATCAACGAACGGTCCGTGATCGAGGCGATCGCACCCCGCAAGGATGTTGACGGGTTCCACCCGGTCAATGTGGGGGCGCTCGCACTTGGCATGCCGGGCATGGTTCCCTGCACGCCGCTTGGCGTAATGCGGTTATTTGAGTATGAACATATCGCCCTCGAAGGCAAACACGCGGTTGTGATTGGACGCTCGCAGATTGTCGGCAAACCGCTGGCGCAACTGTTGCTTGCCGCCAACGCGACGGTGACGGTGTGCCACTCGCGAACGACGGACCTCGCTTTGTTGACGCGTCAGGCGGACATTCTCATAGCGGCGATCGGAAAACCGCGATTTGTCACCGGCGATATGGTGCGACCCGGCTCTGTGGTCATCGATGTGGGCATCAATCGAATCGATGGCAAGCTCTGCGGGGATGTGGATTTTGCGAGTGTTGCGCCGACGGCCTCTCATATCACGCCAGTGCCTGGGGGTGTCGGACCGATGACGATCGCCGCACTGTTGAGCAACACGGTAAAAGGGGCCTCCGCGCACGCTTAATGCGTGTCCGAAAAGGGTCGAGGTAAGACGCTTGCAGGGGATTGGTGCAGCCCGGGCAGGCGCGCGCAGTGTACATGTACGGTACATGAGCACCCTGTCCGGCGCAAGCCGAGCCCCTGCAGCGCGGAGTTCTCGACCCTTTTCGGACAACCTCGCTTAGCCTGGCGGGGCCTGCCGTTTTTCTCGGCCGCACATGATGTGTAGAGCTGTCGCCGCCATGGAGGAGACTGTGATCGAACCAGTACGGTCTGTTTACGAAGCGACGTTGTTGTTGAAGCAGCTTGTTCAGGAATCGCCGGAACTCGCCCATTTGACGGTGCGGGGCGAGGTGTCCAATATCAGTCGGCCCGCAAGCGGGCATCTGTACTTTACCCTGAAAGATGAACGGGCGCGCCTGCGGGTGGTCATGTTTGCGGGCAAGGCGCGTTTTCTGCGGTTTGCGCCGCGTGACGGCATGAGCGTCATCGTACAGGGAGCCATTGACATCTTTGAACGTTCAGGCGATTATCAATTGTACGCCGACGCAGTTCAACCGGATGGCCTCGGCGCCCTGTATCTTGCCTATGAGCAATTGAAGGAGCGGCTGCAGGCGGAAGGACTCTTCGAGCATGGCCGCAAGCGGGCTCTGCCGCCGTATCCAGAGCGGATTGCCCTTGTCACATCCGGAACCGGAGCCGCTGTCCGGGACATGATCACGACACTGGCGAGACGCTATCCGCTGGCGCGCGTATTGGTTGTGCCGGTGGCGGTGCAGGGTGAGGAGGCGCCGCGGCAGATTGCCGAGGGCGTAGCCATGGTCTCAAAATGGCGCTTGGCGGATGTCATGATCGTGGGTCGCGGCGGCGGTTCTTTTGAGGAATTGTTCGCGTTCAATACCGAGGCGGTCGCACGGGCTATCGCAGACTCCGCAGTCCCGGTCATATCGGCGGTGGGGCATGAGACGGACACGACGATCGCAGACTTTGTCGCTGATGTCCGCGCCGCGACGCCGACTGCGGCCGCTGAACTCGCAACGGCCGACGCGAGGGACATCGAGATCCGTCTCGCGAACGCGGAACATCGCTTGCAAAGCGCCGTCGCAAAGACGCTGAGCCAATGCGCCGATCGGGTAGAGCGACTATTGCAAAGCAGAGTCCTTGCGGACCCGGGGCGGATGATCTTTTCCCTGCATGAACAGCTCGACGCGCTGGAGCGGAGCCTGGGCGCGGGACTGCGCACGCGGGTGGACAGCCGCGTGCGCGCCGTTTCGGGGTTGGAATTGCGGCTCGCTCGCCAATCGCCTGCCGTCAGGCTCGGTGTGCAACAGGCCCGTCTGGACGCTCTGGCGTCTCGGCAGGCGCATGCGTTGCGCCGCGTTCTTGACGGTCGGGAAATGCGTCTGGCGCAAGCCGTCACGAGTCTGGAACTGCTCAGTCCACTCGCCGTCATGAAGCGCGGTTACGCGGTCGTGATGGCCAGCGCGACGAAGCGGGCCGTTATCGGCGTCAACGAGGTACAGCCGGGAGACGCCGTCCATGTGCAGTTCAGGGATGGATGGCTGGACTGCCAGGTATGGGGGGTGCACGACGATGACGAAGCCGAATCCTGACGCCGAAGGCGCGGAACTGACGTTTGAAGTGGCATTGACGCAGCTTGAGGATGCGGTGAAGAAACTGGAGTCGGGCGAACTGTCGCTGGATGACGCCATCTCTCAGTTTCAGACGGGCATGCAGTTGGTGAGGCTCTGCCGGGGAAAGCTGCAGGCGGCGGAGCAGAAAGTCGAACTGGTCATGGCCAAGGAGCAGGGTGTCGAGGCGAGTCCATTCAAGCTGGAGGAGTAGAAACGATTCTATGAGTACAAAACCGGATATTCGCGCCTATATGAACGCGCTCATTCCCGACATCGATCGGGCCATGGACCGCTATCTGTCGGAAAATGCCGAGATTCCGTCGCGCTTGCTGGAGGCCATGCGGTACAGCGTCTATGCAGGAGGGAAACGACTGCGTCCGGTGTTCGCCATCGCCGTTGCGGAGGCGCTGGGCGGTGAGCGCAGCGGGGTGATGCCCGCCGCATGCGCCCTGGAATTCATACACACGTATTCACTCATCCACGATGATCTGCCGATCATGGACAATGACGACTATCGGCGGGGGAAACTCACCAATCATAAGGTGTATGGCGACGCGGGCGCCGTACTCGCCGGCGACGCTTTGCAGGCGCTGGCGTTTCGCGCGCTGGCAGACAGTGCGCTGCCCGCTCCAAGGGTGGTGCGGATGATCGCGGAATTGGCGCAGGCGAGCGGTCCGTCCGGTATGGTTGGAGGGCAGTCGGCCGATATGGAGCACGAAGGACAGCCGGTGTCGATGGATGTTCTATCGTATATCCATCGACACAAGACGGGGGCGTTGATCACGGCGGCGGTGCGCCTCGGAGCGATTTCGCAAGGGGCGGATGAAGGCACGCTGGCGTCGCTGACCGTCTATGCGCAATCGCTCGGGCTGGCGTTTCAGATCATGGATGACTTGCTGGATGTCACGGGTGCGGAGCAACTACTGGGCAAGGCTGCGGGAACAGACGCGAAAGCCGGGAAAGCGACCTATCCCGCGCTATTCGGGGCGGAGCAATCACAGAAGATGGTGACGGATCTCACGGACCAGGCGAAGTCCGCGCTGCAAGGAGCGGGAGGTCTGCTGGAGCGGGGAACGCTGACGGCCCTGGCCGACTATCTGAGCGCGCGGGACCACTGAGCGGCTCTTTTGCGTGTGAAGTTTCATAGATTTCGTTAAGCGGTTGTTCGATGCGTAAAATTCCATACATTCCTTGCGTAAGGCGCAACTCCTTCGGCTACCATAGGATGCGGGAGGTGATACGTGTGACCGTTGGCATTAAAATGCAGCAGACAATCGCTTCGGCGGAGGGTGTGGCGTCCAATCTGAAACAGTTCGCGCTGGACACCCAGGATCAGCAGGCAAAGCAGATGTTTAACCAATTGGCGCAAACAGTGGACAATTGTGTGACGACCCTGCAATCCCGACTGACCTATATCCAACAGCAGGAACCCCAATACAGGCAGCAGTAGCGGATGTTCTTTAACTGGCATGGCTTGGCAGATTGATGGGCCAGCCATGCCTATGCTATACTTTTCTAAACCATACTATGAACAGATAGACTCTCATGCCTGAGTTTTGCGAAGCAAAATCTCACGCGCAGCACCATCAGTGAATGAAAAAGACGCCGACGGTGTTCTTCGCGGATGCAAGACCTGCTCGGGAGGAGTCGTATATTGCGCCCGTCGCGAGTTTAGCGACAGCGCTGGACTCCGCAGGGGCGCAATATACGACTCCGACCGGCACAGATCATCAATTTTCCGGGATAGACCTCCATGCTGCTGCGCAGCACCAACAACCGGGTCGAAAATGCGCCTGCGGCGATTTTCCGGGATAGACTACACCTGAAGCGTATCGGGGGTTTTTGGAAAGGAAGGCGCTGCCATGTTTTTGGAGCGTGTGAACGGGCCAGCGGATTTAAAACCCTTCACAATCACGGAACTGGAGTTGTTGGTCGGAGAAATCAGGGAGTTTCTAGTGAACAGCGTCACTTCGACGGGCGGACATTTCGGGGCCAATTTGGGTGTCGTTGAACTCACCGTGGCGTTGCATTATGTGTTCGATTCGCCCACAGACCGCATTGTGTGGGATGTGGGGCATCAGGCGTATGTGCACAAGATACTGACCGGTCGCAAGCAGCAGTTTCCGACCCTGCGCCACTTCAAAGGCATGGCGGGTTTTCCAAAGCGGTCGGAAAGCCCGCACGATTTCTTCGGTGTGGGCCATGCCAGCACG